>NZ_SISL01000320.1:0-6706 GCF_004307965.1 Verrucosispora sp. SN26_14.1
GCGGTGGCCGGGGCGGCCGGTCGCGGCCTGGCCGGTCGGCTGGCCCGGGAGCTGACCGCCACCCTCGACGTCCCCCGGGCCGAGGTGCTGCTGGTACCCGGCGGCTCGCTGTTCGCGGTGGACGGCTGGCTGCGGCACACCCCCGACGGGGTGGCCTCCCCGGCCGGCCATCGCAGCCCGCAGCCGCCCTGGGAGAACGACGTCGACGAGCTGTGCGCCGCGACGCGCCCCGGTGAGCTGGTGCTGCTTCCCGTACCGGCAGGGATGTGGCTGTTCGGTCGGCTGCCGGGCACCCCGATGCCGGACTACGACGACCCCGCGTACGGGGTGCCGATGGACGCTGACCGGCCGGTGCTGCTAATCGGGCGGCCCGGGCAGCCGGAGCCGGAGGCGGACGCCATCGTGGAGTTCCTCGACCGGCTCCCGTCCCGGCTACGCCAGCAACTCGTGCTGGCCTCCTACGGATCGGTGACCACGACTGCGGCGGCGGCGACGAGCCTGGCCCGCGAAACGGGTGTCCCGGTGCAGGTGCACACCGGCCTGCCGGCGCTCACGCCCGAGGGCCGACCGACGAGTCTCGCCGTCGACCACTCGGCGGCCACCTGGGAACCGATCGCGACCGCCCTCAGCTTTCCGCCCGAGGGTCCGGCCCGTCCGGTCGGACCGGTACGCGGACTCGACGGCTACCCGGAGCTGACGGAGAACGTCTTCCGGCTCGGCGAGCGGTGGGTGGCCGAGGTGACACAGTCCGGCCTCTGGGTGCGGCCACCCGAGCAGGAGCACGCCGCACGCCTCGTGCGGTCGCACCCGTGGACCTCCGGCAAAGTGCGGATCTTCGTGGGCGTACCCGGCAAGCCGCCCCGGTACCACGTGTTGCCGGTGCTCGGCGCGCTGCTGGGCCGGATGCCCGCCGAGACCCGTCAGCGGGTCGAGTTGTCGCCGGCCCGGTTCGCGGTGGCGGCCGGGGACGACGCGGTCCCGACGCCGGACCCGGAGCAGGGTGAGCCGGCCGCGCCGGTGGTGCAGCGCACCGTCGTGCTGCGCGCCCCGCAGTCCGGTGGCGCGATCCCGGTTGTCCCGGCACCGGCGGAGCGGTCGGAGGACCCGACGGCCGCGAGGCGGAGTCCCGAAGGTGGACGGACGATCGGGGCGGGCGCGCCGTCGCCGGAGACGACCGCGTCGCCTGCGTCCGGCGGGAACGCCCCGGTCGGGCCCGCGCTGGTGGCCGCGCCGACGACGCCGGCGGCCGAGCCGACGACGCAGTATCCGATCCGTCCGGTGGCGCGGCACGAGGCCGTCCGTCCGGTCCGCCGCGACGAGCCGAAGCTGGGTACGGAGGCGGTGCGCCCACCGCGTACCGAGGCGTCCCGTCCGCCGGTCTCGCCCCCGGCCGGTCCGGACGACGAGCGGCGACACCCGTCCGGGTCCGGTCCGGCCGGACCGGAGACCCGGCGGCGGCGCAAGCCCCGGCTGTCGGCCCAGATCCTGACCGCCGTCGCGGTCCTGACAGTGGCGGTCGCCAGCGGGTACGTGCTGAATCCGAACGGGCAGCCGTCCGGCGCCGACACACCGCCGGGGTACGCCGTACCGCCGCCGCAGGGTCTTCCGGAGTTCTCCGCCGGGACGCCGGTCGCCGCCGACCCGTCCGGTACCCCGGCCGACGATCCGTCCACCTCGGTCAGTCCCGCCTCCGGCAGCAGCGGCCAGACCGGTGCGGCCCCCGGCCCGAGCTTTCCCGGGCAGAGCCAGGCGTCGACGGGCGGCACCGACCGGGTGCCCGCGCCGGTGGCCCCGCCCCGACCCAGCGGGTCGCCGTCGTCCGCACCGAGTGCCACCCCCCGGCCCGCGGCGTCCTCGGCGATGCCGGGTCAGGTGAACAGTTCGGGACGGAACCTGGCCCTCTCCGGGACCGCCAGCGCGTCGAGCTTCGAGACGATCTACCGGCCGTCGAGCGCGATCGACGGGGACCGGGAGTCCCGGTGGGGTAGCGCGTTCACCCCGGACACCCAGTGGCTCGCCGTCGACCTGGGCGAACTCTGGCAGGTCACCGAGGTGCGGCTGCGGTGGCAGCGGGCCTACGCGACCGCGTACCGGGTCGAGGTGTCCGCCGACGGCGGGACGTGGCGGACGGTCTACCAGACCGGTAGCGGCGCGGGCGGGACCGTCGACATCGCCGTCACCCGCACTCCGGTCCGCTACGTCCGCATGGTCGGCACGGCCAAGGCGATGCCCGGGTACGGGTACTCGATCCACGAGTTCGAGGTGCGCTGAGGAGGGCGAGTCACCGTTTGTTGCTGGTGAGGTTCTTGGTGTTCTGCTCTTCGACGTCGGTGTACATCGTGTGGGTGTGCTTCATCCGCCGGATCGCCTCGTTGAGGACGTCGCGCACCTGCCCGCTCAGACCGTCGACCTGATCGAGTATCAGCGCGAAGTTCTTGCCGGCGGGGCTCATCCAGTAGTCACGCAGCGTGCGGAACTCCTTGTTGATCTCGTTCAGCTTGCCTTCCAGCGCGTCCCGTTCGGTGGCGATCTTCTTGGCGGCGTCGGCCAGCTTGTCGAGCTCCACGGCGAAGGTGAACTGGGAGCCGTCCGGGTTGATCTGGGTGATCGGCGTACCGTCCGCGTTGGTGATCACGGTGATCGAGGGCTTGCCGTTGTCGGTGTACGCCCACTTGATGTCGCTGCCGCTGCTGCCGTACTCGATGGTGACCGTCTTGGTGCCCTGGGTGCCGTACGTCGGCCGACCTTCGGAGTCGAAGGTGGTGAACGTCCAGCCGTTCTGCTCCATGCTGGTGACCGCACCGTCCGAGTTACGGAAGATGGTCGTGCCACCGGAGTAGGTCCACTGGAAACCACCGCCGGCCGTCGGCGTGATGGTCACCGTCTCCCGGGTCTCCGAGTTGACGCCGGACGTCGGCGCCCCGTCCTTGTACGTGATGACCCACCCGTCGCCACGGTCCTCGGTGAGGATCTGGCCCTCCGAGTCGTACGTCACGACGCTCTCGTCGTCGTACGTGTAGACGGTGTTGCCGTCCCGGTAGCTGATTGTGGCGGTGACGCCGGGGCGTTCCTCGGTGGCGGGGATGTCGACGTAGTGCGGGCGGTTGTCGGCGTCGAACTGGCTGTAGGTGGTGCCGTCGGCACGTTCCTCGGTCAGGATCTTGCCGCCGGAGTTGTACGTGATGACGGTGTCGTCGGCGTACGTGTAGAGGGTGTTGCCGTCCTGATAGGTGATGTCGGCGCTGGTGGCGGGGCGGCCTTCGGTGGCGGGGACGTCGATGTGGCCGGGCCGGTTGTCGGCGTCGAAGTCGCTGTAGGTGGTGCCGTCGGGGCGTTGCTCTTTGAGCATCTTGCCGTCGGCGTTGTAGGTGATGACGGTGTCGTCGGCGTACGTGTAGAGGGTGTTGCCGCCTTCGTAGCTGATGTCGGCGCTGGTGGCGGGGCGGCCCTCGGTGGCGGGGACGTCGATGTGGCCGGGCCGGTTGCTGGCGTCGAAGTCGCTGTACGTCGTGCCGTCCGGGCGTTGCTCGCTGAGGATCTTGCCGTCGGCGTTGTACGTGACGACGCTGTCGTCGGCGTACGTGTAGACGGTGTTGCCGCCCTGATAGTCGATCTCGGCGCTGGTGGCGGGGCGGCCCTCGGTGGCGGGGACGTCGATGTGGCCCGGCCGGTTGTCGGCGTCGAAGTCGCTGTACGTCGTGCCGTCGGCGCGTTGCTCTTTGAGCATCTTGCCGTCGGCGTTGTAGGTGATGACGGTGTCGTCGGCGTACGTGTAGACGGTGTTGCCGTTGACGTAGCTGATCTCGGCACTGGTCGCCGGCTGGCCGCTGCGGGCCGGGATCTCGACGTACTGCGGCTGGTCGTTCGCGTTGAAGTCGGTGTACAGGGTGCCGTCGGGCAGCCGCTGGCTGACCAGGTCCTGGCTGTGACTGTCGAAGGTCAGCACCGACTTGTCGGAGTACCGGAAAATCGTCAGGTTGTCCTGGTAGCCGATGTGCGCGTACGTCGCCGCCTGCCCGTCCGACGGCGGGATCTCCACGTACCGGGCGCGTCCCGCGTCGTCGAAGGAGCTGTAGACCCGCCCGTCCGGCATCACCTGCTGGACCGGCTGACCGTTGGCGTCGTACGTCACCACGGAGCCGTCGCTCTGCCGCTCGAACGTGTGCCCCTTGGTCGGCGGCTGCTCCGGTCCGGTCATCAGGCGGATTCCTCGGGGCCGCCGACACGGGGGAGGGACTCGGGTGCGGTCGGCACCGTCTCGCCGAAGGACTGCTTGTCGGCCTCGGCATAGAACTGGGCGGCGTTGTTGACCCGGACGACGTACTGCGCGACCGCCTGGATCGAACCGCCGACCGCCTTGAGCAGCGAGAGCTGGGTGTCCACGAGCATCTGCGTCTGATCCGGATTGGGGTCCTCGACCGGCGGGAGGTCCTCGCCCTTGACCGTGTGCCGCGAGATGTGACTGCCGCCGTCGTGGCTTCTGATCTCGCGGTCGTTCTGTACGCCGCCCTCGTTCTCGGCGTAGAAGATCCAGCCGCCCTTGCTGAGCACGTCCGCCTTGAACGACTCGAACTCGTCGACCTGGGTGTTGAGTTCGTTCAGCATGTAGTTCTGCGCCCCGCGAAGGTCGGCGGGCGTGACCCCGAACGCGCGGACGGTCGGCTCGACGAGTTCCTTCGTCTCGTCGCCCGCGTCCTTGGGCGGGTTGAACAGATTGTCGCCGGTGACCGATCGCGCATAGCGTTCTTCCATGTGCAGTTCGGGTATGTGTTTAATCGACGCCTGTACGTAGGTGTCCAGCTCAGGGTCGGCCATCTTAGACATGTACCACGCGGGTCCTCGCGGACGGATGTCCCTCTTCGGGGGACGCCCACCGTCACCAACATTGAGATGGTCCGGTTGAGCTGGGCCGATGCTAGCGTCTCCGGCACGAGACCGATTGGTGCGCGGGCGGGGGGCTGAGCATGGGGAGCGGTGCGCCCGCACACTACGACGACGGCCAGAGCATCAACGTCGACCCGCAGGGCATGTGGACGATCGGGTCGGAGCGAGTCGTCAAACTCATGGGCGATGTCGTCGACTCGTGGGAGCGAATCGGTAACACCTGGAAGAACCTCGAACTCAGTTGGGCCGGCGAGACCGCCGAGGAGGTCCAGCAGTTCAACTATCGGTTGCAGAAATTGCAGTGGGATCTGTTCGGATCGCAGGAACAGGAAACCTACGGGCTGATTTCGCAGGTGTGCGGGATCGCGGCGATTGCCGCGTCGAACTACGGCGAGGCCGAGAAGACGGTCATCAAGATGTTCGACGAGTTCACCGCCGCCATCCCCGCTGATGACCTGCCGCCCGAGGAGGACGGCGAGGGCGACGGCGGCACGCCTCCACCCATCGATCTCGGGGATGCGTACAACACGACCGAGTCGCCGGTGCACACCCTCTACCCCAACAATCCCGACGCGAACAAGCCGCCGCCGCCGGATAACGAGTGACGGATGGCGAGCGACACCCATCCGGATCCTGACAAACTCGATGCGCTCGCCGCGCAGTGGGAGGCCAAGGCCGAGGACCTCGATCGGTTGCGCCTCGTACCGGCGAAGGCCCTGAACCAGGTCGGCAACTGGCAGGGTAGCGGTCGGGCAGCGGCTACCCGCACGTTGCCCAATCTTGAGAAGAACCTCCGCAACACCGCCGAGTTGTGTCGCCGCTGGGCCCGACGGTTGCGCAAGATGGCGGACGAGATCCGCAAGAAGCTCGAAGAGCTCCGCAAACAGTCGCTCGTCACGATCCTGAGCGTCATCTTCGGACTGCTCTTCGGTTTCATCGTCGGTTTCGCGATCGGCCCGGCGCTTGCCGCGCTCGTCGCGGCGATGGCGCGGGCGGTCGCCGGTCTCGCCACGGCGCTGCGGGCCATCATCAACCTGTCGTTCCAGTTCGGTGTCGGCGCGGCCGTGTTCGGTTCCACCCAACTTGCCGCCGAGGTCTTCGCCCAGGCGATCGCGTCGCACGTCGACGGCAAGTTCGAGATCACCAACGAGAGTTGGATCAGCGTCGGTGCCGCCGCCGGTCTGGGCGGTCTGTTCGGACTCTCCACCCGGGGACTCGGCAAGGTCGGCGGCGGTGGGCCGAAGTCGACCGACGTGCCGACGGTCAAGGGCCTGGACGGCACGAACACCGGTGGCCGACCCAGCGACACCCCCACCCCGGACGTGCGGACCGGTCGCGGCGACATACCGGGCGTCGGCTCGCCGGACGGACCTCCGCTCGGCGCACCACCCCCGTACGGTGCTGTCGGTGGCCGGCCCCCGACGCCGGGCCCGGTCAGTGCCAGTTCGACGCCGCCACCGGTCCGCCCGGTCGGTGGGCGGGGAAACGCCGGTGGTGCCGCGCCGACGCGGACCACCCGACCCACCACGGTCGACCAACCCCCACCCTCGGCGCTCGGCGGCGCGCCGGCGCGGACCACACCGCCACCGGCCCGCCTCGACGGCCCGGTGAACACGCCACCACCAGCCCAACCGCAACCCCGCGCCGGGGTGCCGCAGCCCGACGGTCGGCCACCGGCGGTCGGCAACGGCAACGCGGCCAGCAGCCTGCCACCGCCCGCCCGCACCACTCCGCCGCCGAAGGCCGACGCGGGTGCGCCACCCGTCGGTTCGCGGACGCCGGGTGGACCGGCGATGGCCGGAGTGGACGCGCCCGCGCCGCC
>NZ_SISL01000321.1:0-6702 GCF_004307965.1 Verrucosispora sp. SN26_14.1
GTCGGGCCGCCGCCGCCCGCGCCGCCCGCGCCGTGCCACCCGCACCCAGCACCATGACGGACGGCACCACGCCAGAGGCACTCGCGCCCACGCCTGCGGACATCAGCACGTCGACCATGCCGGTGACATCGGTGTTGTCCGCGTGCCAGGTGCCGTCGGGGCGGCGTACCAGCGTGTTGGCCGCGCCGACGGCGGCGGCGACCGGCGAGACCTCGGCGGCGACGGTCAGTGCCGCCTCCTTGCCGGGCATGGTCACCGACAGCCCGGCCCACTCCGAACCCAGCCCGGCGACCAGGTCCGGCAGCTCCGCCGCCGCGCACTCGATCCGGGTGTACGACCAGCCGGTGAGCCCGGCGGCGGCGTAGCCGGCGTTGTGGATCACCGGGGAGAGCGAGTGGGCGATGGGCTTGCCCAGCACTGCCGCCCGCCGTGCCACCACCGTCACAGGACGCCGTTCTCCTTGGCCTTCTCGATGTTGCGCTCGTGCTGGCTGTAGTCCTTGGTGAAGGCGGAGTTGCCTTCCTTGTCGATCGCCACGAAGAAGAGCCAGTCGCCGGCCGGCGGGTCCATAGCGCCTTCCAGCGCTTCCTTGCCCGGGTTGTTGATCGGCGTCGGGACCATGCCCGGAAGCTTGCGGTTGTACGGGTTCTTCGGGTTGTCGAGGTCGCTCCGCGTCATCTGGCCGGAGGTCTTGCCCTCCTGCCCGATCGACTCGAAGTAGTAGTTGACCGTGACGTCCATCTCCAGGCAGTCACAGGGGAACGTGCCCGAGTAGACCCGGTTGTAGGCGACCCGGGCGACCCGACCGAGGTCCTTCTTGGTGCCGGCCTCGGCCTGGGCCAGCGACGCCACGATCAACGCCTCGTACGGGCTGATCCCGCCGCGTTCCTTCTGCACCCGGTCGGCGAAGTTCATCTGCCCGGTGACGGAGAGGAAGTGGTCGACCATCTGTCCCAGGATCGCCTCGGCGGTGGCGTTCGGCGGGATCTCGTAGGTGTCCGGGAAGAGGAAGCCCTCGATGGACTTGGCGGACTTCTTGCCGTCCTCCCGCTTGAACCACCAGTCCGGTACGCCCAGCTTCTCCGGGTCCTTCGCGGCGGCCTCGAACTCCTTGACCGGGATGTCGGTCTGCTCGCTGAGCAGCTTGAAGATGCTCTTTGCGGTGCGCCCCTCGGGGATGGTGAGCCCGTTGACGATCCGGTTCTGCGGGTCGAGCATCGCGGCCAGGGCGTTCGCGCCGCTCATCTCCTTGCGCAGCTTGTACGTGCCGGGCTGGATGTTGCGGCTGCGGGAGTTCTCCTGCGCCGCCTCGGTGAACGCCTTGGTGCTCTTGATCACGCCGGCGTCGCGGAGCACCACGGCCATGTCGGCGAGGAACGCGCCCTGCGGGATCTGGATCGTCACGTCCTCGGTGCCGTCGCCGTCGAAGTCCGGTGTGACGAAGTAGCTCTGGATCCGGTCGAAGCCGTAGAAGGCGCCGCCGCCGATGCCGCCGAGCAGCACCAGCGCCAGCAGCAGGGCGAGCACTGTCTTGCCCTTGCCGCCACCGGACCGGCCGCCGCGCTTGCGGCCACGCCGGTGCTTGCCCTTGTCCCCCCGGTCCTGCTCGTCGAACCCGAGGTCCAGATCGTCCATCATTCGGTCCGCCTCCGCTGCGCGTCCAGCCAGCTCTGCAGAATCTCCACCGCGGCGGCCTGGTCGACCACCGCCCGTTGTTTCTTCCCCCGGACACCGCGCTCGGCAAGCCTACGACTGGCCACGACCGTGGACATCCTCTCGTCAGTCAGCGTCACCGGAACAGGCGCTATCACATCGGCCAGTTGTCGAGAGTACGCCTTCACGTGCTCCGCTGCGGGGCCGTGTTTACCCGCCAGGTTGACCGGTAGGCCCACCACCACCTCGACCGCCTCATGTTCGGCGACCAGTGCGGCCACCTCGGCGAGGTCCGTCGGTACCGCGTCTGACCTGGGGTTCTGATCCCGGGAGAGGGTGACCAGAGGGGTGGCGAGAACCCCGTGCGGATCCGACCGGGAGACCCCGATCCGGACCTGTCCGACGTCCACGCCCAACCGCACACCGCGGGACAACCCGGTCACGCTTCGTCACCTCGCCCGGAATAGGCGGCAGGGCGGACCGGTCCGGTCCGCCCTGCCGTCAGGTACTGAGGAATCACGCCTCGGCGACCGTCTTCTCCACCGCGAGCAGGAGGTTGGGGACCTCCGACTCGGGCAGGCCGCCCCCCTGGGCCAGGTCCGGGCTACCACCGCCGCGCCCGGAGAACGCCGCCTTGACCAGATCGTTCGCGGCGACACCACGGCTGCGGGCGGCCGAGTTCACCGCCACCACCAGGGACGCCTTGCCGTTCGCGCGGGCCGCCACCGCGACCACGCCCGGCCGGGCCGCGTCGATCCGGCCCCGGATCTCCTGGGCCAGCGTGCGGACGTCGTTGCCGGCCGCCCCCTCGGGCGCCTCGATGCCGACGTAGGCCACCCCGCGCACGTCCCGGGCCTGCGCGGCGAAGGCCGCCGCACCGCCGAGTACGAGCTGGGCGCGCAGCTTCTCCAGCTCCTTCTCCGCGTCGCGCAACTGGGTCACGGTCTGCTCGACCCGGTCCGCCACCTGGTCGGAGGGGACCCTGTACAGCTCGGCGAGCCGGGCCACCAGCAGGTGCTCGCGGGCCAGGAAGTTGAACGCGTCCATGCCGACCAGCGCCTCGACCCGGCGGACGCCGGAACCGATGGACGACTCCGAGAGGATCTTGACCAGACCGAGCTGGCCGGAGCGGGCCACGTGGGTGCCGCCGCACAGCTCGCGGGCGTAGTCACCGACCTCGACCACCCGGACCTGGTCGCCGTACTTCTCGCCGAACAGCGCCATCGCGCCGATGCGCCGCGCCTCCTCCAGCGAGGTGACGAAGGCGTGCACCTCCAGGTCCGCCAGGAGCACCTCGTTGACCTGCTGCTCCACGTCCCGCAGCACGCTCGGCGCCACGCCGGTCGCGGTGTTGAAGTCGAACCGCAGCCGACCCGGGGCGTTCAGCGAACCGGCCTGGGTGGCGGACTCGCCGAGGAAGTTGCGCATGGTCTGGTGCACCAGGTGGGTCGCGGTGTGCGACCGGGAGATGGCCCGTCGACGGCTGGAGTCGATCTCGGCGTACCCGGTCTCGCCGGCCCGCACCTCGCCCCGGAGCACCCGGGCCCGGTGCACGATCAGCCCCGGCACCGGCTGCTGCACGTCGAGGACCTCGACCTGCCCACCGCCCACGGTGATCATGCCGACGTCGGGCTGCTGCCCGCCGCCCTCGGCGTAGAACGGCGTGGTGTCCAGGACCAGCTCGACCAGGTCACCCTCGACCGCCGCCGCGCGCGGCCCGTCGGTGCCGAGCACCGCCCGCACCGTCGACTCGCGGGAGACCTCGGTGTAACCGGTGAAGGTCACCGGACCACCGGCGTCGAGCACCGACCTGTACGCCGACAGGTCGGTGTGCCCGGTCTTGCGGGCCTGCGCGTCGGCCTTGGCGCGGGACCGCTGGTCGGCCATCAGCCGCCGGAAGCCCTCCTGGTCGACGTGGAGGCCCTGCTCGGCCGCGATCTCCAGGGTCAGGTCGATCGGGAAGCCGTACGTGTCGTGTAGCTGGAACGCCTTGTCGCCGGAGAGCGCCGGCCTACCCGCCGACTTCGTCTCGCTGATCGCGGTGTCCAGGATCGTGGTGCCCGCCCGCAGGGTCGCCAGGAACGCGTCCTCCTCCGCGTACGCGTACGCGGAGATCCGGTCGAAGTCGGCGGCCAGCTCCGGGTACGACGGGGCCATGCAGTCCCGGGCCACCGGCAGCAGCTCGGGCAGCGCCCGCTCCTGCCAGCCCAGCAGTCGCACCGCGCGGATCGCCCGGCGCATGATCCGCCGCAGCACGTAGCCACGGCCCTCGTTGGACGGGGTCACCCCGTCACCGATCAGCATCAACGCGGTACGCACGTGGTCGGCGACCACCCGCAGCCGGACGTCGTCGGGGTGCGACTGGTTCGCCGCGTGCCCGGAGTGCGTCCCGTACCGCTTGCCGGTCAGCTCGGCGGCCCGGTCCAGGATCGGCCGGACCTCGTCGATCTCGTACAGGTTGTCGACGCCCTGCAGGATGGAGGCCATCCGCTCCAGGCCCATGCCGGTGTCGATGTTCTTCTTCGGCAGCTCACCGACGATCCGGAACCGCTCCTTGTCGAGCACGTCCGCGATCTCGTACTGCATGAAGACGAGGTTCCAGAACTCCAGGTACCGGTCCTCGTCGACCTCGGGGCCGCCCTCGGCGCCGTACTCCGGCCCACGGTCGTAGTACAGCTCGGAGCAGGGGCCGGCCGGGCCGGGAATGCCCATCGACCAGAAGTTGTCCTTCTTGCCCCGGCGCACGATCCGCTCGACCGGTACCCCGACGCGCCGCCAGATGTCGTACGCCTCGTCGTCGTCCAGGTAGACCGTCGCCCAGACCCGCTCCGGGTCCAGCCCGAAGCCGCCCGCCTCGACCGGCTTCGTGGCCAGGTCCCAGGCGAACGGGATCGCGCCGTCCTTGAAGTAGTCGCCGAAGGAGAAGTTGCCGTTCATCTGGAAGAACGTGCCGTGCCGGCTGGTCTTGCCGACCTCGTCGATGTCCGGCGTGCGGATGCACTTCTGCACGCTCACCGCCCGGGAGAACGACGGCGTCTGCTGCCCGAGGAAGTACGGGACGAACTGCACCATGCCGGCGTTGACGAACAGCAGGTTCGGATCGTTGATGGCGGGCAGCGGAGCGGACGGCACCACGGCGTGGCCGTTCGCCTCGAAGTGGGCGAGATACCGCCGCTTGATCTCCGCCGTCTTCATCGCTGGGGTTCCTCCGGAAAGATGTCTCTGTCACCGATGCGCGGCTCGTCGCGCACGTCGGCGAACTGGTCGTCGAACGCCTCGCCCTGGGCGAACGCCTCGTGGATCTCGTGCTCCCGCTCGGCCATCCCGGCACGTACGTCCGCCACGAAGCTACGCAGTTCCTCGACGAGACCGCCAGCGGATTGTGACAGGTTGTCGGCGATCCCCGCCGGAGTGTAGGCGTGCGCGGCACGGGTCGCCTGGCGCACCACCACCACGCCGACGGCCAGACCGATGCCCAGCCAGAACAGCCGCTTCATGCTCGTACCTCCGCCGTCGGTCAGCGGTTGCCGCGCCGGGCGGCGCGCCGCTGGGACTTGATGGTGTCGCGGACCTCGCGCTCGGTCTCGGCGCTGCGCCGGGCCGAGGCGGCCTTGCGCACGCCGTAGCCGAAGGCGGCCACCTTGACCAGCGGGTTGGCGGCGGCGGCCGAGACGACGGTGACCAGGTTGGCGACGTTGGCGCTGATGTTCTGCGCGTGACTGGTCATGGTGTCGACCTTGGCGAGCTGGAGGTTCACCCCGTCGAGCGACGTCTGCACCTGTTCGAGGGTGACGTTGACGTTCCGCACGGTGGTGTTCACGTCACCGAGCAACGGCCCGGTCCGGTCGTTGAGGTCGTTGATCATCTGGGTGGTCGCGTCCACGGTGTGCCGCAGCCGCAGGATGGGCAGCGTCAGGATCAGCACCAGCATCGCGAACGCGATAGCCGCGATCAACGCCGCGACCTCCAAAAAGCCCACGCCTGTCCTCCTCAACACGGTCCCGGGACACCACGGCCCACGAGACGTACGACCTTCTCGCCCACGCCGTCATCGGTGGCCCGCCTCGCGCCTGCTGGCAGCGGGCGGGCCGCCAGATGCAGACCCTACCGTCCGTGATGACAATCGGCTCAGGACGGTGGTGACGGCGTCAACTCGCCCAGCGGATCGTCGGTCAGCGTCGGGTAGGGATCCTCACCGGTCAGTGACGGATCCGTGTCCGGCTGTGGCCTGGTCCGCTCGTCGTCGATCGCATTGCGGACCTTCACCGAGACCAACGAACCGGAGCACTCCTCGGCTGCGGTCGACGGGTCGGGCGACGGCACGACCGCCGGCTCACCGTCCACCGGCGGCGGTACGCAGGTCGGCTCCCGGACCCACAGGTCCAGCGTCAACTCGTCGCGCCGCCAGCAGGTGTAGCTGCCCTTCTCCTCCTGCCCCGGGCAGTACGCGGGCTGCCAGGGCTGCCAGCCGTCGCGGCTCAGCGCGTCCTCGTACACCTGGGCCGTCTCCTCCGGCGACCGCTCGGAGGTGGCGGTCCGCTCACGCAGCCGACAGTCGAGCAGGCACCAGCGACTGCCGCTGGTGAAGTCCTCCGGCTGCGCCGCGGCCCACTCCGGCACCTCCAGCTCGTCGAGCGAGACGAAGACCGGGTCCCGGTTCATCGCCTGCACGCCGAAGAAGGCCGGTACACCACCGAGCAGGAGCACGGCGACCAGGGCCAGCAGCAGCGTACGGCGACGCTGGCCGGCACCGGCCTGACGGCGCGTCTCCGGGTCGGCCTCCAGTGCCTCCTCGTCGGGCCGGTCGCCGTCCCCGTCGTCCGGGTCGGTGGGTCGCCGTAGCGCCGGATCCGGTGCGGGCCGGGGCCCGGTCGGGTCGGCGGAGGGCACCACGGCGGCGGCCCGGGCCATCGCAGGCGCCTCCCCGGAACGCGGCGGCGGGGGCACCGGTGCGGCACCGGACGGCTCGCGGGCCGGGTCCCGTTGTGGCGGCGTGGCCCGACCGGCCCTGTCTCGTATACACAACTCCGAGCCCACGAGACTAGCGCT
>NZ_SISL01000322.1:0-6690 GCF_004307965.1 Verrucosispora sp. SN26_14.1
GCCCGCCCGGGTGCGGTGCGACGCCGGCCCGACCGGCTGCGCGGGCTTCTCCTCCGCCACCGACTCTCCACTTCTGCCGGACCGGAATCACGCCGGCACGCTCGACCCGGACGCGGGGCCGTCTCACATTCGCATCACCGACACCCGGCGCGCTAGTCAGGCGGCAGCGTCGTGGCCGGTTCGTCGCCACGGACGGCTCAGCCGAGGACCTGGAAGCCGAGGGCGCGGGCCATCATGACGGCCTGCACCGCGTCGACGATCGCGCCGGAGCGGTGCACGGCGGTCGGATCCAGACCGGAGAGGTCACTGCCGCGCAGGTCCGCACCGGACAGCCGGGCTCCGCGCCACTGCACGTCGGAGAGGTCGCCGCCGCTCACGGTCGCGCCGGTCAGGTCGGCACCGGAGAGGTCGGCCTCCCGCATGCGTACGCCGGTGAGGCGCGCGCCCCGCAGGTCGGCGCCGGCGAGCGTGACGAACGACCAGTCGCCGCCGTCGACGGTCAGCGGACGCAGATCGCACCGGTCGAAGCTGCTGCCCACGAACTTGCAGCCGGTGAACTCCGCCTCGAACAGGTTGCAGCGGGTGAAGACACACCGGGTGAAGGCCGAGTCGACGTGCCGGGAGACGTTGAACAGCACGTCGCCGAAGGTGCAGCCGTCGAAGACGGCACCCCGGCTGGTGGCCTCGGTCAAGTCGACGCGGTGGAAGGTGCACCCGACGAAACGCCGGTCGGTCAGCTCCTCGGCGTACCAGTCCTCGTCGTGGAAGGTGACGCCCTCGATCGGCTCCGGCATGAGGCGGAGCCTAGCCAGTGACACCGACGACCTTTCGTTCCCGGCCCGCGTACCGGCCGGTAGGTTCGGTCGGATGAGCATGGCACGCAGCATCGCGCCGGCCGAGGTCGGTTTCGACCCGGCCCGGCTGGCCCGGATCGACGCGCACTTCGGCCGGTACGTCGACGACGGCCGGCTCGCCGGTTTCCAGGTGCTGGTCACCCGGCGCGGCGAGATCGCGCACAGCGCGGCGTACGGGCTGCGCGACCGCGAGGCCGGTACGCCGGTCGAGGCGGACACGCTCTGGCGGATCTACTCCATGAGCAAGCCGATCACCTCGGTGGCGGCGATGATGCTCTGGGAGGAGGGCCGTTTCGAGCTGACCGACGAGATCGGCCGCTGGCTGCCCGAGTTCGCCGACATGCGGGTCTACTCGAAGGGCTCGACGCTGAAGCCGTACACGGTGCCGGCGATCGAGCCGATCCGGGTCTGGCACCTGCTCAGTCACACCTCCGGGCTGACGTACGGCTTCATGCAGACCTCGGTGGTCGACGGCCTGTACCGGGCCGCCGGGTACGACCTGTACCCGCCGTCGGGCGTGGACCTGGCCGAGGCCTCCCGGGTCTTCGGTGAGCTGCCACTGCTGTTCCAGCCCGGCACCGCGTGGGGCTACTCGGTCGCCACCGACGTGCTGGGCCGGCTGATCGAGGTGGTCTCCGGGCAGAGCCTGGACACCTTCCTGCGCGAACGGATGCTGGATCCGCTGGGCATGACCGACACCCGCTGGCACGTGGCGGGGGCCGACGCCGAGCGGCTGGCCGCGCTCTACGTGCCGGACCCGACCACCGGTCGGGCGGTCCGGCACGACCGGCTCGGCGACCTGGCGTACGCGAAGCCGAGTCTCCTCTCCGGCGGCGGTGGCCTGATCTCGTCGGCCGCCGACTACCACCGGTTCACCCAGATGCTGCTGCGCGGCGGCGAGCTCGACGGGGTACGCCTGCTCGGCCCGCGTACGGTGCGCCTGATGACCCGCAACCACCTGCCCGGCGGCGGTGACCTGGGCACGCTGTCCACCGGCGGGTTCGCCGAGACGACGCTGGACGGCATCGGGTTCGGCCTCGGCTTCGCGGTGGTCGACGACCCGGTGCCGAGCCGGCTGCCGAGCAGCGTGGGCGAGTACTACTGGGGCGGGGTGGCGAGCACCGCGTTCCTGGTCGACCCGGCGGAGCAGCTCACCGCCCTGCTGTTCACCCAGCTCATGCCGTCGAGCACCTGGCCGCTGCGCGCGCAGCTGAGGCAGCTCGTCTACTCCGCCCTGGTGGACTGAAGGATCGCCGTTCCACCGACGCTCCCCGGGCCCGGTCCATAGCCTGGGGTGGTGAGCAACATCGTCGTGTTCGGGGCGGGCGGCACCGCGGGTTCCCGCATCGTGGTGGAGGCGGTCGACCGGGGACACCGGGTGGTGGCCGCGGTACGCCGACCGGAGGCCGTCTCGTACCTGCCACCGGCCGTACGCGTGGTCACCGGGGACGCCACCAGCGAGCGCAGCGTACGGGAGTTGGCGCCGGACGCCGACGCGCTGGTGGTGGCGATCGGCGGTGGCGACCGTACGCTGTGGCCGGACGCGGCCCGGACGCTGCTCCACGTGCTGGGCGGGATGCCGGCCGCGCCCCGCGTGATCCACGTCGGCGGCGGGTCCACCCTGCTCACTCCGACCGGGGGCCGGTTGCTCGACGAGCCGGACTTCCCCGCCGACTACCGGGAGGCCGCGCTCGGCCAGGCCGACGCGCTGGACGTCTACCGGTCCGCTGCCGACGGTGTCACCTGGACCTACCTGTCCCCGCCGCCGCTGGAGTTCCATCCCGGCGAGCGCACCGGACGGTACCGCACCGGCACCGAGCAGCCAGTGACCGACGACGATGGCCGCAGCGCGCTCAGCTACGAGGATCTGGCGGTCGCGGTGGTCGACGAAATCGAGAGCCCGCGTTTCCGGAATATGCGGTTCACTGCCGCATACTAATTCCTCGATCTTGAGAACGAGCAGCTAGCGGGTTAGATTCGAGCCGCAGTGACCCGGGATGTTCACCCCTGACTCCCGGGTCCGTACCTCGAATCAGGAGGCTTGCTCTTGTCATCCCTCGACGACGCCGTGACACCCTCGCACGAATCGTCCAGCTCCACTGTGTTCAACCGTCGACGCATGCTCACCGTCGCACTCGGCGGGGCGGCCACCGTGGCACTCCCGGCACCGGCCTGGGCCGCCGACGACAAGCGGCCGGGCGCACACCGCCCGCCCAAGCTCACCCCCCAGGACCGCAAGGTCATCGCTCAGCTCTCCCCCCGCCGGGCGCTGGAACACCTGAAGGTGCTCTCCGAGGACATCGGCCCGCGCATCGGCGGCACCGAGTCCGAGCGCCGGGCCGCGAACTACCTCGCGGGCCAGTTCGACAAGCTGCGGTACGACACCACGCTGCAACCGTTTCCGGTGGCCGACAAGTTCCTCGCCCAGCTCAGCTCCCCCGCCGGCCTGCCCACCGACCTGAACTGGCAGGTCGGGGCCAGCGCCCACGCCGCCCTGGACACCTCGGTCACCGCCGCGGTCGTCGACGTGCGGGCCGGTGCGGCGGCGGACTTCACCGCCGACGTCGCCGGCAAGATCGTGCTGGTGGACTACGTCGCCGCCCAGCGGGAGGCGGTGGCGGCGCGGGCGGTGGCCGCCGGTGCGGCCGGTGTGGTCTTCCTCCCGGCCGACCTGGTCGAGCCGCGCCGCGCGTCGGCGTTCTCGCCCACCCTGCCCGGCTCCGCCGCCACGCCGCTGGGCATCCCGGTGGTCGGCGTCGCCCAGGCGCAGAAGCACCGGCTGCGGGCGCTGCTCGCCGCCGGACCGCTCACCCTCACCGTCGCCACCACCGCGCACCGCGGCCTGACCTCGTACAACGTGCTGGCCGAGCGGCGTGGGCGGTCCGGCGCGAACGGCCCGGTGGTCATGGTCAGCGCGCACTACGACTCGGTGATCGGCGCGCCGGGCGCCAACGACGACGGCTCCGGCACCGTGCTCTGCCTGGAACTGGCCCGGGTGCTGAAGGCGATCCCGATCAACGCCACGGTCCGGTTCGGCCTCTGGGGCTCGGAGGAGCAGGGCCTGATCGGCTCGCGCTACTACGTGCGGGAGCTGCCGCAGGTGGAGCGGGACCGGATCCTCGCCGTCTACCAGAACGACATGGTCGCCACGAGCTGGGACCCGGCGACGCGGTACTGGCTGCTCTCCTTCACCGGCGAGGCCAACCGGGCCACCGACGAGGTCTCCGCCGCGGCACTGCGGCTCGGCTACCAGCCACAGATCTCCCCGGTGACCCAGCGCGGCGCCAGTGACCACCAGTCGTTCCAGGAGGTCGGCATCGCCAGCGCCAACTTCTCCTGGCGGGGTGAGGAGTCTCCGGCGCTGCTGGAGCCGCCGTACCACAGCCCGGAGGACACCATCGCCAAGAACATCAGCCTGGAGCGGTTGCAGGTGTCAATGGAGCTGATCGGCTGCGCGACGTACGCGACGGCCGGACACTGACACCCACCACCGGGGCGGGCGGGGCACGGCGGGAGCCGTGCCCCGCCCGTCGTCAGTCGGCCAGTCGGGCCGGGAAACCGCCGGTGGCGACCGGGCCCCACGAGGTGATGGTCACCCGGATCAGCGACTTGCCCTGCCGCACCATCGCCGCCCGGTAGTCGTCCCAGTCCGGGTGTTCCCCGGAGATGCTGCGGAAGTACTCCACCAGCGGCTCCAGGGCGTCGGGCAGGTCGAGGACCTCGGCGGTGCCGTCGAGCTGCACCCAGGGTCCGTTCCAGTCGTCGGAGAGCACACACGCCGACACCCGGGGGTCGCGGCGGATGTTGGAGACTTTCGCGCGTTCCGGATAGGTGGAGATCACCAGTCGGCCGTCGGCGTCCACCCCGGCGCTGACCGGCGAGGACTGCGGCCGACCGTCCGGACGGGTGGTCATCAGCACCACCCGGTGCCGGGGGCGGACGAAGGCGAGCAGGTCGTCGCGGTCGACGCGGGTGTTACGAGCGATCGTGCGTGGCATCGTTCGTTTGTACCAGCCGTCAGCCGATCCGGCCCACGGACGACTGGCGGGGCACCCGGGGACGCGCCGAGGGTCGCCAGGCGCGGCCGTTGGCGTAGATCACCCGAAAGCCGAGGTAGGAGGCGAGCGGCGCCCAGTGCGCCGAGCCCATCCGCAGCTCGGCGGCGTTGTGCCGCCGACCGTTGGCGAGTACGTCGAGCAGCACGGTCTCGAACGCCGCCGACTCGACCCAGTCCACCTCGCGGGTGAAGCCGCAGATCAACGCCGCGCCGGTCACCTCGAGGAACTCCCGCAGCACCGACTCGGGGGCGCGCAGGACCGAACAACTGCCGAAGTAGAGCCGACGCCCCTCGCAGCGCCCGGCCATCAACTCCGCCACCTCGGTCAGCTCGACCGACTGCCAGTCGGTCAGGCACAGCCGGTTCGGCTCGCCGTGCATGGCGAAGAAGCCGAGCCGGTGGTCGGCGTACTGCTTGAGCAGCCAGCGGTCGACGAAGTAGAACAGCTCGTCCCGGGTGGCCGCGTCCTTGTGGATGAAACGGACCTTGCCCAGCCGTTCGAGCAGTTCGAGGGTGGGCAGCACCGATCCCCGCTCGTTGAGGTCCCGGTGCCACTGGCCCTCGACGCAGAAGATGCCTCCGCGTGCCACGCCCGCCTCCCCGTCGTCGCCCGCGCTGAGGTTACCGGGCCACCTCGGCCCGGCGACATCACCCGTCCTGCGGTCACCTGCGACTTTCCGTACCGTCGCGCGCCTTTGCGGCATGGCCAGGGTGAATGCCCGATTCCGTCGAATCGGATTAATTCTGGGCCAACCGACAATCGCAGGTCATCCCGAGAGGAATTCGCGTTAACCGTCACCAACCGGCCGTCGAGGTGCGAGTGTGGATTCACGGGACGGCGGTCCACGTCCCGGAATGCCACCCCATTCGCTCTCCTAGCAGGAGGACTCTCTGTGCGCGCACATCTGATGAAGCGGGCTGTCCTCGCCCTCGCCCTGGCCGTGCCAGGTGCCGCGATCGCCTCGGCGGTCGCCGCGCCGCCGGCCCATGCCGACGGCTGCTACACCTGGAACCGCACGCTGTCCCGGGGCAGCTCGGGCAGCGACGTCCGCGAGCTGCAACTGCGGATCGCCGGTTGGGCGGGCAACAACAACGTGGTGGAGCTCGACGGCCAGTACGGCCCGAAGACCGCTGCCGCCGTACGCCGTTTCCAGTCCGCGTACGGCCTACGGTCCGACGGGGTCGCCGGCCAGCAGACCTTCGCGAAGCTGTACCAGATCCAGGACAACGACTGCACCCCGCGCCACTTCACCTGGAACGAGATGGACGACGGCTGTGGCCGGGGCGGCTGGACCGGTGGTCCGCTGACCACCGCGCAGACCCGGCAGAACGCCCTGCGCACGATGTGGAAGCTGGAGGCGCTGCGCAAGAGCCTCGGCGACCAGCCGCTGGAGGTGACCAGCGGATTCCGCAGCCGCACCTGCAACAGCCAGGTGGGTGGTGCCTCGAACAGCCAGCACCTCTACGGCAACGCGGCCGACCTCGTCTCCGACAACCGCTCGCTGTGCCAGATCGCTCGCGCCGCGCGCAACCACGGCTTCAGCGGCATCATCGGCCCCGGGGTGAGTGGCCACAACTCGCACGTGCACGTGGACTCACGCCGCGAGAACAACCGCGACAACAGCACGAACAACACGTACTGGGCGGCACCCGACTGCGGGATCGCACCCGGCTACCGCTGAGTCGCGACGCCGGCCCGGGCTGGGCGGGGGGATGCCCGTACGCCCGGGCCGGCGTCGTGTCGGCGGACGAGCCCGCTCAGCTCGCCCGCGGCCAGCG
>NZ_SISL01000323.1:0-6672 GCF_004307965.1 Verrucosispora sp. SN26_14.1
CCACCGACCGGGTGGCCGCCGCCGGGCACTCGGCGGGCGGGGTGACCACCATCGGGCTCTTCACCGCCGGCCGGGACGAGCGGCTGGCCGCCGGGATCGTCTTCGCCGGCACCGCGCTCGGCGTGGGCACCGCCTTCGCCGGTGCCGCCGCACCGCAACTGTTCGTGCACGGCGAGGCCGACGAGGTGGTGCAGTACACCGCCGGCAAGGCGGTCTACGACCTGGTGCCATGGCCGAAGGCGATGCTCAGCCTGACCGAGGGCGACCACGGCCGGAAGCTGCTGAGAGACGACACGTCGCTGGGCGTGGTGGCGAACACCACCGCCGAGTTCCTGCGCTGGACGCTCTACGGCGACGCCGAGGCCAAGGAGCGCATCCCCACCGCCGCCGCCCGCGACGACATCGCCACCCTCGACAGCAACCTGTAGCTCCCGGGGTTTGTCGTAAGGAAGGGTCCCCTGCTAACGCCTCGCGTATAGCAGGGGACCCTTCCTAACGCCGCACGCCCTAACGCCGCACGCCCTCACACTGAGCGCGTGCGCCTCGACGCGTGCCGTGCGTCAGCTGGTGTGGTCGATCACGACCTTGCCGAAGGCGTCGCCGGAGTGCAGGCGGGCGAACGCCTCCTCGACCCGGCTGAACGGCACCACGCTGTCCACCACCGGGCGTACCTTCCGCTCGGCGCAGAACGCCAGCAGGTCGGCCAGATCGGCCTGGGTACCCATCGAGGTACCCAGGATCTCCAACTGCATCGCGAAGACCCGGCGCAGGTTGACGGCCGGCTCGTGCCCGGCGGTCGCCCCGGAGACCACGATCCGCGCGCCCGGCGCGGCCGACTTCAGGGAGTGGTCGAAGGTGGCCGCACCGACCGTCTCGATCACCACGTCGACCCGCTCGGGCAGCCGGGCACCCGTCTCCAGCGCGGTCGCCCCCAGCCCGGCGACCCGCTCCCGCTTGGCCGCGTCGCGGCTGGTCGCGTACACCCGTTTGCCCATCGCGGTGGCCAGCACGACGGCGGCGGTGGCGACGCCGCCCCCGGCGCCCTGGACCAGCACCGCCTCGGCCTCGTCGACCCGGCCCTTGGCGGTCAGCATCCGCCACGCGGTCAGCCAGGCCGTCGGCAGGCACGCCGCGTTCGCCGCCGACAGGCCCGCAGGCAGCGGAAGCAGATTCCACCGGGGTACGGCCACCCGCTCGGCCAGCGTGCCGGGGAAGTGCTCGGAGAGGATGGAGATCCCGCGCGGGTCACCCGGGGTGGGCACCACCGGGTAGACGACCACCTCGTTGCCCTCCGGGTCGACACCGACGGCGTCGCAGCCCAGGATCATCGGCAACTGTTCGGCTCGCAGTCCGACACCGCGCAGTGACCAGATGTCGTGGTGGTTGAGCGAACTGGCCGTGACGCGCAGGGTCACCCAGTCGTCGTCGGGCAGGCTCGGCTCGGGCTGCTCACCCACGGTGAGCGCGGCGAGCGGATCGGCGTCGTCGAAACGGGAGGCGAAGGCGGCACGCATGATCCGCACCGTAACAAGCTGAGCGGCCGTTAAGAAGGGTCCCTTCCTCGACACGAGGCGTTAGGAGGGGGCCCTTCCTTACACGTCAGGCTTACACGTCAGGCGCGAGCGACGCCGTCGCGGCGGGCGGCTTCGGCGACCGCTTCGGCCACCGCCGGGGCGACCCGGGGGTCGAGCGGCGAGGGCACGATCGCGTCGGGCGTGAGCGTCTCGGCCACCACGGCGGCGATGGCGTCGGCGGCGGCCACCTTCATCGACTCGGTGACCCGGGTGGCCCGGGCCTGGAGCGCGCCCCGGAACACGCCCGGGAAGGCCAGCACGTTGTTGATCTGGTTGGGGTAGTCGCTGCGGCCGGTGGCGACCACCGCGACGTGCCGGGCGGCGACGTCCGGGTGCACCTCGGGGGTGGGGTTGGCCAGCGCGAACACGATCCCGCCGGACGCCATCCCGGCCACCGCCGCCTCCGGGATCTGACCGCCGGAGACACCGATCAGCACGTCGGCGTCACGCAACGCCTCGGTGATGTCGCCCTGCCGGCCGTCGGCGTTGGTCAGCTCGGCCAGTTCGGCCTTGGTGCCGGTGAGGCCGTCACGCTGACGGGAGACGATGCCCCGGGAGTCGCAGACCACCACCCGCTGCGGGTCCACTCCCCCGGCCACCAGCATCTTCGTCACCGCCACGCCGGCCGCGCCCGCGCCGCTGACCGCCACCCGCAGGTCGCCGAGCTTGCGGTCGAGCAGGGTCGCGGCGTTGCGCAGCGCGGCCAGCACCACGATCGCGGTGCCGTGCTGGTCGTCGTGGAACACCGGGATGTCCAGTGCCTCGTCGAGGCGGCGTTCCACCTCGAAGCAGCGTGGCGCGCTGATGTCCTCCAGGTTGATCCCACCGAACGACGGCGCGAGCGCCTTGACCGTCGCCACGATCTCGTCGACGTCCTGCGTGTCGAGGCAGATCGGCACCGCGTCGACGCCGCCGAACTGCTTGAACAGCACAGCCTTGCCCTCCATCACCGGCAGCGCGGCGCGCGGGCCGATGTTGCCCAGGCCGAGTACGGCCGAACCGTCGGTGACGACCGCGACGGTGTTCGACGCCCAGGTGTACTCGTACGTCAGCGACGGGTCGGCGGCGATCGCCTCGCACACCCGTGCCACGCCCGGCGTGTACGCGAGGGAGAGGTCTTCGCGGCTGGTCAGCGGGACGGTCGAGAGGACGGCCATCTTGCCGCCCCGGTGCAGTTGGAAGACGGGATCAGCGGGGTCCACGGTGGACGAAGGCATGGTGACTCCAGTGTCGTTTCAGCAGCTGGGCCGGCCGGTCGGGGCGCACGGTGAGGCGAGCGAGCGGCGGCACGAGTGCGGGGGTCACCCAGGCACTTTTCGAGCATAGTCACGCCACCGGCAGCCAGAGGTGAGCAGGGTCATAACGGCTGCGGCGGCAATCGGCCGGGGCGGGGCCAGTAGCGGAACACCACCCGACCGAGGACGTCGGCCACCCCGTACGCCCGGGAGTCGTCGGTCACCAACTCGTTGTCACCGTACAGCCACCAGCCGCCGTCGACGGGTCGGACGGCGCGTTTGACCACGAGCAGCTCGGGGCGGCTGCGGAAGACCGCGACCACCACGTCCCCCGGCCGGGTGGCGCGACCCCCCGGGCGGACCAGCACCGCGTCGCCGTGCCGCAGGGTCGGCGCCATGGACGGACCGGTCACGAGTACGGCCGAGAGCGGTCGCCGGAGACGGGGTACCGGCATGTGGTTTCACCTCCTGCGGCCTCGGGGACCACGTCCAGGAGTAATGTCGTCATGGATCATCGCAAACTTCCCATGGAGGATCCCGATGCGACTTCCACGCATCCTTGCGCCCCGGGTGACCGCGAGCGCGCACTGCGACCTGCCCTGCGGCGTCTACGACCCCGCGCAGGCTCGGATCGAGGCCGAGTCGGTGAAAATGATCTGCGAGAAGTACCAGGCCAACACCGACCCCGAGTTCCGTACCCGGGCCATCCTGATCAAGGAGCAGCGGGCCGAGCTGGTCAAGCACCACCTGTGGGTGCTGTGGACCGACTACTTCAAGCCGCCGCACTTCGAGAAGTACCCGCACCTGCACCAGCTGTTCAACGAGGCCACCAAGCTGGCCGGCGCGGCCGGCGCCAAGGGCGCCACCGACCCGTCCAAGGCCGACGAGCTGCTGCAGAAGATCGACGAGATCTCGAAGATCTTCTGGGAGACCAAGCAGGCGTGACGTGACCCGGTCACGCCTGTCGTCGGCGGCCGGCCCTGCCCCTCGGGGCGGGCCGGTCGCCGACGCGTTTCCGGTCGAGCGCCCGGTCCGTACCAGGTCGCCCGGCTCGCCGTCCGCCGCGCTGACGGCCCTCCGCCGCCCCGCCGCCTGAGCGGGTAGAGTCCCCGACCGGGGGGATGAGTCGTGACTCAACTGACCGGACAACCGACCACCGACGACGACGTGGTGCACCTCACCGTGCCCGCCGACGGCGGCTATCTGAGCGTCCTGCGTACGGCCACCGCCGGTCTCGCGGCGCGTCTCCAGTTCGCCCTCGACGAGATCGAGGACCTACGCATCGCCGTGGACGAGGCGTGCGCCATGCTGCTCGCCATCGCGCCCCGGGGTGCCGAACTGGACTGCCGCTTCGCGGTCACCGAGGACGCGTTGACCGTCGAGGTGACGGTGCCGACCGTGCCGGGTGCCCGACTCCCTGCGGAGTCGTCGTTCGCGTGGAAGGTGCTGACCGCGTTGACCACCTCCGCCTCGGCGGGAGCGGCTGACGGCCGGGCCACCATCTCGCTGCTCACCCGCCGCGCCTCCGGCTGGTGAGCGGAGCTCACTCGAAGCCGAGGGCCCGCGTGGTGGGCGGGCTCACCAGCAGCCAGGTGACGCCGAGCCCGAGCGCGATCAGCGGTACGCCGAGCCAGCCCAACCCGCCCTGGATCATGAACCAGCCGATCGGCAGCAGCATGAGTTGCAGCACGATGGCGGGTGCCCGGGCGCCCGCTCGACGGCGCAGCAGCGCGCTGCCCAGCGCCCAGAGCGCGATCGCCGCGCCGATGGCGAACGCCGTCACCAGCAGCGCCGACACCAGGTCGGTGGTGGCGGCGGTGAAGTCGGCGACGACCAACCAGGCCGCGATCAGCCCGACGGCGATCGCCTGACCCCGCAGGAGGAAGACCGCCCACCGGAGGGTCACCGGGGTCGGGTCGGAGTCGATTGCCACGCGGTCACGATACCCGTGGCGGGTCGGGGTACAGTGCCGCCCATGCGGGCCGTCCTGCTGGTCAATCCGAAGGCCACCACCACCAGCGAGCGTGCGCGGGATGTGCTCGTCCGAGCGCTGCGCAGCGAGGTGGATCTCTCCGTGCGCTACACCCGGCGCCGCGGCCACGCCACCGCGCTGGCCCGGGAGGCCGCGGTGGAGGGCGTCGACGTGGTGGTCACCCTCGGTGGTGACGGCACGGTCAACGAGGTGGTCAACGGCCTGATGACGGCGACCAGTGCCGGCGGTGCGGCACCGACCGCCGAGCGGTTGCCCGCGCTGGCCACCGTGCCGGGCGGCTCGACGAACGTCTTCGCGCGGGCGCTGGGCCTGCCCAAGGAGTGGCCCGAGGCGGCCAGCATGCTCCTGGAGGGGCTGCGGCTGAGCCGGCACCGGACGATCGGCCTCGGCCGGGCCGACGACCGCTACTTCACCTTCTGCGCCGGCTTCGGGCTCGACGCGGCGGTCATCCATCGGGTCGAGGAGGCCCGTCGGCGGGGCCGGGTCTCCTCGCCGGGGCTCTATTTCCGCGCCTTCACCGCGCAGTTCCTGCTCGGTGCCGAGCGGCGCAACCCGGCGATCCAGTTGGAGCAGCCGGGCGAGACCACGGAGGGCGATCTGGCAACGGTGATCGTCCAGAACACCGCCCCGTGGACGTTCGTCGGCGACCGGGAGGCCAACCCGAACCCGGAGGCGTCCTTCGATCTGGGCCTCGACGTGATGGCCCTTCGCCAGCTAGGCGTCGCCAGTACGACACGGACAGTGAGGCAATTCCTGTCCGCCACGCCGGATCCGCAGGGTCGCCAAGTTCTTCGTCGGCACGATGTTGCCGAGTTCACGCTGGTAGCGAGCCGTCCGCAGGCGTTTCAGCTCGACGGCGACTACCTTGGCGAACGAGAAAAAGTTGGATTCGCCTCCGTTCCGGCCGCACTCAGAGTAATCTGTTAGGTCTCCGGTACCCCCGGGCGGAGAGGTCGGCGCGCCCCCGACACGCGACGACTGCGACACCTGGGACTCGTGCCGGAAATGTCGGCAATGTGCGCGGGACTGTACTATATTGATCCTCGACTGTGATAAGCCGGGTAAGCCAGCGCCCCCTGGAACCGGGACAAATGGGTTGTGGGCTTGCTCACCGCCCGGAGTTTTTCCAAGCGTCACCCTTGACATCGCCAGAGTTCGTGAAAGTATTCACAAGCGAACTTGAGTTACCGGGACATTGCCTGGACATGCTCGGCAGGTTGAGCTGTTCCAGCAGGTCCCCCGGGCCAACAGCCTGCTCACGCACTGCCGAATTGACGAACGCAAACCGTCACCATCGGCAATGCGGATGCATATAGGAAAAGCACGAAGAAGCAACATCTGCCACCCATCCAGAATGAGGAGTGTTGCCGCCATGGACTGGCGTCACCATGCTGTCTGCCGCGACGAGGACCCGGAACTGTTCTTCCCGATCGGGACGTCCGGTCCGGCTCTCCTGCAGGTCGAGCAGGCCAAGGCCGTCTGCAGGCGCTGCTCCGTGACCGACCAGTGCCTGCAGTGGGCGCTGGAGTCCGGTCAGGACGCTGGCGTCTGGGGCGGGATGAGCGAAGAGGAGCGCCGCGCTGTCAAGCGTCGCGGTGGCCTCCGGGTGCTGCGCGCTCACTCCGCCTGACCACAACCGCACCGAAGCGACACGCCCCGGCCGGGCTCAGCCCGCCGGGGCGTTCTGCTGTCCACCCGCACCTGGATGTAAGGAAGGGACCCTTCCTATACACCAGGCGTTAGCAGGGGACCCCTCCTTACATCCACAAGGGCGCTCAGCGCGTCGAGGGCGCCTGGACGTCCACCCGGTCCAGCACCAGCCCCACCAACTCCGGCGCGTCGGTCAGCGGCGCCGCCACGGCGACCGCGC
>NZ_SISL01000324.1:0-6662 GCF_004307965.1 Verrucosispora sp. SN26_14.1
GCCGCCCGCGCCGCTTGGCATGCCGGCCAGGCCGACACGGCGCGGCAGGTGCTCGAAGAGGCCGAACGCCTGGGCGGTGTGCAGCCCGTCGTCCGGCTGAGCGGGGGGCTGCGCGGGATCCTGGAGTTCGCGTACGGCATGCCTGAGCGTGCCCACCACTACCTGGCGGGCGACATGGCCGTGGTCACCGAGGCCCGACGCGCGGTGGAGCTGGGTACGGTCGCGGTCCGCGCCGCCTGGACTGCTGGTCGCTCCGACCTGCAGCAGGAGTCGCTGCACCGGCTGCGGGCCGTGGACACCGACGGTGACGCGACGGTGTCGGGGCTGATGCCCGTGCTGCGGAACTGGTGGTCCTGCTACGACCTGAGCGGCGAGTTTCCCCCGCCGTCCCCGGAGCTGGCCAGCGATGCCGTCGGTCGGCTCGGTACGGTCGCCTGGGAGTTGCTTCCGCCCGTACCGTTGGCCCAGGTCTGGGGCGTGGAGGCTCGGCTGCTCGACGTGCTGCGGGTGCAGGCCGCACAGCTGCGACGTCGACACGAGCTCACCGCGTTGGCGCTGGTGTTGGCGCAGATCGCGGTCCTCGACACGGCGGCGGGCCGGTGGGGTGCTGCCGAGGCGGCGGCGGCCGAGGGCCTGCGGTTGGCCGAGGAGGTCGGGGCGGCGCACCTCGCCACGCAGAGCCGTAGTTGCCTGGGCGTACTGGCTGCGGCCCGGGGCGACCATCGCGCCGTCGACAAGCACACCAGGGGGATCCTGCGGGTCTCGGTACCGCGTGGGGTGCGGGCGCTCACCGCGTCGGCGTACTGGCTTCGTGGCCGGGCGGCGCTGTTCGACGGTCGTCCGCAGGAGGCGCTGAGCGACCTGCTGTGCCTCGTCGAGTCGGGCCACGAGGCGTCCCATGCCACCTTCGCGTTGCTCGCCGCCGTGGACACCGTCGAAGCGGCGGTGCAGGTCGGTGACGGCGACGTCGCCGAGTCTCAGATCGCCATGGTGCAGGAGTGGGCGCAGCGGTCGGGGGCGACCTGGGCCCGCGCGGCCGGTCATCGTCTCCGGGCCCTCGTCCAGGGCGGCTCGGCGGCCGAGGTCTCGTTCCGAGCCGCCCTGGACGTCGCGGGAGCGGGGGCGCAGCCGTTCGAGTACGCCCGCACTCGGCTGCTGTACGGGGAGTGGCTGCGGCGCGCACGTCGCCGGGCCGACGCCCGTACTCAGCTGGTCGCCGCAGCCGAGACCTTCGACCGCCTGGACGCGGGCCCCCTGCGGGGGCGGGCGCTACGCGAGCTGGCGCTGACCGACCGGCGTGGGGCCGATCCTTCGACCGCTGCGGGGTTGACCGTGCAGGAGTTGCGGGTGGCGCAGTTGGCTGCGGACCGTCTGACCAACCGGGAGATCGCGGCGCAGCTGTTGATCAGTCCCCGTACGGTCGGCCACCACCTGGCCAACGTCTATCCCAAGTTGGGCATCACCTCGCGTGCCGAGCTAGCCAGGATCGACTTCGACGGGGACCTGCGGCTCAGCTAGACCGCCGTGCGGGCGGTGCCGTGGACCGTTCGAGCCGCCGGTGGGTGCCGACACCGGTGGCGGTCGTCAGGGTGCGTCGGTGCGCTGCCAGCGCAGTGGGTCGTCCTCCAACGCGGCGCGGTCCCAGTGGCCGAGGTTCGCGGCGGCCTCGTAGCTGGTGCGCAGGAACTCGGCGACCGCACGGTCCGGATCCGGTGCGGCACGCGCCACCTCATACGGCAGCAGGAACTGCTGGAACTCGGTGCTGAAGAACGCGCCATCGGGGCCGACCGGCTGCTCGGCGAAGCCGTCCGGTGTGGGATAGGCGTACGAGTAGAAGGCGCCTTCGGCACCGCCGCCGGGCCAGAACCCGCAGCTGGACAACTCGCGGGAGTAGCCCTCGACCATGACCCAGTCCCCACAGTTGGGCATCCCACCCGGATGCGGCGGAGCCGACCGGCCGGAGAAGCGGGTGCAGGCCAGATCCATCCCGCCCCAGAAGAAATGCACCGGACTGACCTTGCCCACGAAATGCGACCGGAACTCACCCACCACCCGGTTCGCCTGCACCAACTGCCGCCAGAACAGCGCCGCCGCCGCACCGTCGTAGGAGGCATGCTCATGATCCTCGGCGAACGGGATCGCCGGGTCGACCTCGTTGGGGCGCGGTCGGATCGGTGCGGCGATCCCGAGTTCGTCGAGCATCGCCATCACCCGCGAGTAGAACTCGGCGACCGCCATCGGCCGCAGCGGAAGGCTCCGCACCCCACCGTCGCTGCTACGCACGTCGAGCCGGTGGCCGATGAAGTCGAACTCGATCTCGAAGGCTCCCGTCCCGTACGGGATGGCGGACGTCGTCAACCCGCGTGGGCTCACGTACAACGTCACCTGCCACCAGTGATTGACCATCGGGGCGTGCGCCATACGGATCTTGCCCACGATCTGGGTCCACATGTGCAGGGTGTCGCGGGTGTCGGTCCAGTCCGACACCCGCAGGCTCGGCCAACTCATCGATACCGGATCTGTCATGATCACTCACATCCTTGGCGCTGTCACCAGCAGGTAACGGTCGTCGGGGTCGGGTCCTCGGGTTCGGCCGGTCGCACCCGTCGAGCGCCTTCCGAGCGTAGGCGCGTCCGGTGGGTTCCACGTGGCGAACGCTGCGGCCTGCTTGCGGATGCACGGTCGACCAGGGGGCACGACGGGTCAGCGCGGCAGGTCGAGCAGGACGACCGCGCCGATCTCGACGACCTGGCCCGGCAGCGCCAGTTCCACGGCCCCGAAGGTGGTGCTCGTCGGTCCTCATCCTGTTCGTGGTGTGGCGGAGGCGAGAGCCCGGTCCTGTCCGGGGTTCGGCCGTGGCGTCAGCGGTATTCGGGATTGGCGGCGTCCGGATGCACTCCCGCGTCCCAGGCGGTGCGCTGGTTGCCGTATGCCGGAAACCCACCGGCCTGGCGGATCATCGACGCCAGGTGCAGCAGGTTGTACGTCATGAACGCCGTGTTGCGGTTCGTGAAGTCGTTCTCCGGCCCACCAGAACCCTCGTCGAGGTAGGACGGCCCGGGGCCGACCTCGCCGAGCCACCCCGCATCGGCCTGCGGCGGCACCGTGAAACCGATGTGCTGCAAGCTGTACAGGATGCTCATCGCACAGTGCTTCAGGCCGTCCTCGTTGCCGGTGAGCAGACAGCCACCGACCCGCCCGTAATACGCGTACTGGCCCTGCTCGTTGAGGACACCCGAATAGCCGTACAGCCGCTCGATCACCCGACGCGTCACCGAACTGTTGTCACCCAGCCAGATCGGACCCGCGATGACCAGGATGTCGGCCGCCAACACCCGCGCCAGCAACGCCGGCCACTCGTCGCCGTCCCACCCGTGCTCGGTCATGTCGGGTCGTACGCCGGTGGCGATGTCGTGGTCGACCGCGCGGATCTGGTCCACGCTGACCCCGCTCGCCTCCATGATCGCCACACTGCGGTCGACCACCCCCTGGGTGTGGCTACGGCCGGGAGACCGGTTGAGGGTGCAGTTGATGTACATCGCACGCAGCCCGGTGAAGTCGGGCTTCTCGATCGCCGTCGCGGTCATGGGGTCCTTCCGTGTGGTCGGTCGTACCGGCGGACCGTCGCTCGGGTAGGCCCACGTCACGAGTGTCGGAGGCGGCGGCTCGCGCCGGATCGGCCGGTCAATCGGTCGGTCCTGCGCGCGACTCGCCTCATGTGCGTCGCCGGACCGGAGTTCCCCGGGTGGGGCGACGTCCGGAGTTAGACTCGCCGGTCATGGGACTGCTCACCTTCGGACTCAACCTCACGGTGGACGGCTGCGTCGACCACCAGGAGGGGATCGCCGACGACGAGACGCACGCCTTCTTCACTCGTCTCATGGACGAGGCCGGGGCCATGCTGTGGGGCCGCGTCACCTACGAGATGATGGAGAGCGCCTGGCCGGCCGTCGCTCGCGGCGACGAACAGGCGCCGCCGGCCCTGCGTGAGTGGGCGGTCAAGCTGGAGGCCAAACCCAAGTACGTGGTGTCGTCGACGCGCCACCACTTCCCGTGGGCCAACAGCCACCACATCGACGGTGACCTGCGTGAGGGTGTGCAGAAGCTCAAGGACGAGACACCGGCCGGGGTCCTGCTCGGAAGCGGCACGCTGGCGACCGAGCTCGACCGGCTGGACCTGATCGACGAGTACGAGTTGCTCATCCACCCTCGGATCGCCGGCCACGGTCCGACGCTGCACCAGGGCGGGCTGCCCGGCACGCGCCGGCTCGAACTGGTCTCGGCGGAGCCGTTCCGCAACGGTGTGGTGGCCGTGCACTACCGTCGCGCGCGTTGAGTCACCGCGGTCCGTCGCCCCGTTCGCGGCCGTCGACGCGGTCGAGTAGTTCCTGGATCCGTCCGGCCTCGGCGCCCGTGGCGAGGGCGAGCGCGAGCAGGATCCGGCACTTGCCGGGGTTGAGGCCCTGACCGGCGACGATGCCGGCTCGGCGCAGTCGGGGGCTGAGTCGCACCCGGCCCGCAGCGCTGCGGTACGACTGGCACACCACCACCCCAGCCGCTACCGCGCGGACCAGGGCGGCGTGTTCGGCGGGAGTGGGGAATCCGGCACCGGTGCCGGCGCTGACCAGACCGGCCGCGCCGGCGGCGACCGCCGCGTCGACCAGCACCCCGTCGGCGCCGGGATAGGAGACGACCAGATCCACCCGTGGTACGGAGGCGCCCATGACGTCCAGCACCGGCGGGGTGTGTTCCTCCCGGTGGTGGAAGATCACGGTGCCATCGGGGTCGACGAAGCCGAGCGGTCCCAGTTCAGCGCTGCGGAAGGCGTCGGATCCGGCGGTGTTGGCCTTGGTCACCCGACGGGGTGACCAGATCGCCCCGTTCATCGCCACCACCGGTCCCCGCGACGCCGCCTGTGGGCTGGCTGCCACCCGTACCGCGTCGACGAGGTTGAGCGGGCCGTCCCCGCTCAGCGCCGAGAGCGGGCGCATCGCGGCGGTGAGGACCACCGGCTTGCCGGGTGCGAGCACCAACTCCAGCAGGAATGCCAGTTCCTCGAGGGTGTTGGTGCCGTGGGTGATCACGACCCCTGTCACCTCGTCGTCGGCCAGGGCGGTGCGCACGTGTCCGGCGATGCCGAGCATGTCCGGCAGGTCGAGGGCGTGGCTCGGGGCTGCGGGGAGGCTGATCTGCCGTATCTCGGCGATGTCGGCGACCTCCGGCACGGCGGCCACCACCTCGGCCAGCGACAGCCGCTGCGACTCCGTTTCCGCGTAACCGGTCAGGTCCAGACTGCTCGGCGACCAGCCCGTGATCGTGCCGCCGGTGCCGACCAGGGCGACGACCTTCGCTGCGTTCACGTCCGCGCCGGTCGTCTGCGCGCCGACGCGGTGGCTCTCCCGAGCATCGTCGGGGCCACCTCTCCTGGTGATCGGAACTCCGAGCCTGACATTACCCGTATCGTACTTCGTACGATACGGGTAATCAAGAACGGTTGGCGGCGGAACGAGGCGCGGGGCGGAAGGTGTTTCCGCTGGTCAGTTCGCCTGAATCCGACGCAGGAGCCCGTCGAGCAGGCAGTCCAATCCGAACTGGAACTGCTCGTCGCTCGGCAGCGTCGTCACGTCGCCGGCGAGCGACACCAGATTCGGGAACTCCGCCAGGGGCAACGCGGAGTAGAAGTGGGTCCGCTGGCGGCACAACTCCTCGACGTCGGGCAGGTCGGGCTTGCCCCACGGTCGGGGTGCCTGGTAGCTGGCGAAGCCGAGGGTGTAGTGGACGATCAGACCGTACGCCTGGACCGCCTCACGGCCCTCGAACCCGACCTCGCGCAGCCTGCCCACCACCGCCTCCATCGCGCCACGCAGCGAATCCGGGCTGGTGGTCACGCGGGTGGTGAAGAGCCGCACGATGCTGGGATGCTCCCGCATCATCCGGAGGAACGCCGAGGCCAGGCTCTGCACCACCGCCCGCGGTTCCGTCTCCTCTGCCGGCGGCAGGGTGAAGCCACCGAGCACGTGGTCGGCGATGGCGTCGAGTATCTCTTCCTTGTTGCGGAAGTAGCTGTAGAGCGTCATCGCACCGCTGCCGACGTCGGCGGCGAGCCGGCGGATGGTGAGGGCCTCGATGCTCTCCTCGTCCGCGATCCGCGTCGCCGCCTCGATGATGTGCTCGCGGGTGACCGTGCTGCGGGGCAGCGACGTTCTGCTCGTGCGGGAAGCCGGCATCGTCGATCCTCCAAGTGGCCGTGAAGCACTCACCACCGATCCTCGTTGGTGCACCATACCGTACAGCGTTCCTGCGATCGGCCGCGAGGCTGAGGGCGCCTCATCCGATCGTCGTCGGCGTCACCGTCGCAAGAAGCACCGCACGCAGCCGGGCCGCCGACGGCAGCTCGTCCAGGCCGGCACACAGCCCGATCAGCTCCGTCGTGGGGCCCGGCATCGCCGCTCCCACGTTCCGGTGGTACTTCTCGATGATCTCCCGCTCGTCGTCCAGGCTGGGCGCATCGCCCACGTACGCCCGGACGGGCTCCGCGTCGGGCAGATACACCTCCACCCGAGCGCTCCAGCGCGCCGGCAGATCCGCCGTCAGGTCCTCGGCGGGCACCAGCTCGACCGGGGGCGCCGCCGGAGACAGCGCCGCGCGGATGAAGGTGACGT
>NZ_SISL01000325.1:0-6660 GCF_004307965.1 Verrucosispora sp. SN26_14.1
AGAGACAGGGCCGGACGCGGGCGCACGGGTCGAGGCGTTCGGCGGCAAGCCGCCGGAGCTGGTCGGCCCGCTGACGCTGGCGCAGAGCATCAACGCCGCGCTCACCGACGGGCTGCTCGACCATCCGCAGATGGCCGTCTTCGGCGAGGACGTCGCCGCCAAGGGTGGGGTGTACGGGGTCACCAAGGGACTGCGGGACCGGTTCGGTGTCGCCCGGGTCTTCGACACCCTGCTCGACGAGACCTCGATCCTCGGCCTGGGGCTCGGTGCCGGGCTGGCCGGGATGCTGCCGGTGCCGGAGATCCAGTACCTGGCGTACCTGCACAACGCCGAGGACCAGTTGCGCGGCGAAGCGGCCACCATGGGGTTCTTCTCGCAGGGCGCGATGCGGAACCCGATGGTGGTGCGGGTGGCCGGGTTGGCGTACCAGGAGGGCTTCGGCGGGCACTTCCACAACGACAACTCGGTGGCGGTGCTGCGGGACGTACCCGGGCTGGTGATCGCCGTACCCGCGCGACCGGACGACGCGGCGGCGATGCTGCGGACCTGCCTGGCGAGCGCGGCGGTGGACGGCAGCGTCTGTGTGTTCCTGGAGCCGATCGGGCTCTACCACACGCGCGACCTCTACACCGACGGCGACGGGGAGTGGCTGGCCGGGTACGCCGAGCCGGGCGCCTGGGCGGGCGCACACGTGCCGGTCGGGCGGGCCCGCGTGTACGGCGTCGGCTCGGCCGAGGACGTCACGATCATCACGTTCGGTAACGGCGTCCGGATGTCGCTGCGGGCCGCGTCGGCGCTTGCCGACGAGGGCGTCGGCACCCGCGTGGTGGACCTGCGTTGGCTGGCCCCGCTACCTGTGGCCGATCTCATCCGGGAGGCCACCGCGACCGGCCGGGTGCTGGTGGTGGACGAGACCCGACGCTCCGGCGGGGTGGGTGAGGGAGTGATCGCCGCGCTGGTGGACGCCGGTTATGTCGGTGCGGCACGACGAGTGGCCGCAGTTGACTCATTTGTGCCGTTAGGTCCGGCTGCCCGTCAGGTCCTGGTGTCCGAGGAGGCCATCACCCAGGGTGCCCGTACGCTGCTGGCACGGTAAATTTCGTTCCACCCGGTGCGCCACTTGCGCCGGAGGGCACAACTGTGTGGACTTTGCCTGACGGCGTTCGAGGGGACGCCGCGAACTCGCCACGAGATGAGGAGGCACGCGACAGTGAGCGCGACCGCTGGTCAGGCTGCCGACGGGGTACGCAGCCTGGCGGACCGGTTCGGCATCGAGCCGGGGATGGTCGTCATGGAGATGGGGTACGACGAGGACGTCGACTCCGATCTCCGGGACGCCCTGACCGACCGTTGTGGTGACCTGGTCGACGAGGACACCGATGAGGTGGTCGACGCGGTGCTGGTGTGGTACCGGGACGGCGACGGTGATCTTTTCGAACTTCTCGTGGACGCCCTCGGCCCCCTGGCCGACAACGGGGTCGTGTGGCTGTTGACGCCCAAGGCCGGCCGTGACGGGCACGTGGAACCGAGTGAGGTCTCCGAGTCCGCACCCACCGCAGGCCTCCAACAGACCTCCACCATCAACGCCGGCAAGGACTGGAGCGGGGCCCGTCTCGTGCTGCGCCGAGGTGCCAAGGGCAAGAAGTGACCCTGCTCAGCGGTGTGACAGGCTGAGGCCGACCCGACCTGACTCCCGAAGGAGCTCGCATGCCGATCGAGGTTGGCGCCGAGGCGCCGGACTTCGTGCTGAAGGACCAGAACAACCAGGAGGTCCGGCTCGCCGACTTCCGTGGCCGGCGCTCCGTCCTGCTGGTCTTCTACCCGCTGGCCTTCACCGGCATCTGCCAGGGCGAGCTGTGCGAGGTGCGGGACAACCTCGACGAGTACGTCAGCGACGACGTCCAGGTACTCACCGTCAGCGTCGACTCGGTGTACGCCCACAAGGTCTGGGCGGACCGCGAGGGCTTCCAGTTCCCGCTGCTGTCGGACTTCTGGCCGCACGGTGCCGTCGCCCAGGCGTACGGCGTCTTCAACGAGGTCGCCGGCATCGCCAACCGGGGCACCTTCGTCATCGACAAGAACGGCGTGGTCCGGTTCGCCGAGATGAACATGCCGGGCGAACCGCGTGACCAGCACGGGTGGCGCAAGGCCCTGGCCGAGGCCGGCGCCTGACCCGTCCCGAACGGTGGTAACCGTCCGGTAGGGCCGGTGGGCGGCAGGGTAGGCTTGCCAACCGCCGGCTCGCCGTACGGCGTTCCGGGCGCGTAGCTCAGCGGGAGAGCACTCGCCTTACAAGCGAGGGGTCGCAGGTTCGAAACCTGCCGCGCCCACCAGATCGAACGACGGCCCGGAGATCAGTTCTCCGGGCCGTCTCCGCATCGTTCTCCGGGCCGTCTCCGCATCGGCGGTCGTGGCGGTGACGTCGCCGTGGGATACGTCGAGGTCGCCGACGTGCGGTTCGGGTGCGAAAATACGCGTCGGCGGCGACCTCCTTGGTTCCTACTTCGGCGCCTTTCGAGCTGAACCGTTTGCGCTATCGCAGATCCTCGGCACGGAGTGCCGGAGGCCGGGACCGCTCACCGCGATCCGTGGACGCTCTCAGCTCGAAAGGGCCCGACGTGCTGTCGGTCAGGTCCCGAGCATCAGCCGAGCGCCCGCCGTACGGCAGCCCGGATGCGGACACGGGCGTGTCTCTCGTGGGCCGCGCGTGACGATGGGGGTGCGGTCTCCGGCAAACGGAGCCGAGCCGGACGGGTGCCGCGTACCGTCGTCGTCGGGTCGGTGCCGACGCGGACGGGGAGGGGCGCGAGTGGGCTACGCCGAGGTCGCCGACGTGCGGTTCTGGTACGAGACACACGGCTCCGGTCGGCCGCTGGTGCTGCTGCACGGCGGGTTCGGCGCGGTCGAGACCTTCGCCGCGATCCGGCCCGCGCTGGCGCAGCGCCGCCGGGTGATCAGTGTCGACCTGCCGGGTCACGGACGCACCGCCGACGTCGACCGTCCGATGCGGTACGAGTCGATGGCCGACGACGTGGCCGCGTTCATTGGTCACCTGGGTCTGGGTCCGGTCGACGTGCTGGGCTTCTCCCTCGGAGGCGGGGTCGGCCTGCGGCTGGCAGTCCAGCACCGGCACCTGCTCCGCCGACTGGTGGTGGTCTCCGCGCCGTGCCGACGTCAGGGCTGGTTCCCCGAGGTGCTCGCCGGGATGCCGGAGCCCGACGAGGCGGCCGGCGAGCGGATGACGGGCATCCCGGCGTACGAGCTCTATCGACAGGTCGCGCCCCGCCCCGACGACTGGCCGAAGCTCTGGGCCAGGACCGGCGAGCTGCTGCGCCGCGAGTACGACTGGTCGGCGGAGGTGGCCGCGCTGACCACCCCCACCCTGCTGGTCTTCGCCGACGCCGACTCGATCCGTCCCGCGCACATGGTCGAGTTCTTCGGCCTGCTCGGCGGCGGACACCGGGACGCCGGTTGGGACGGTGCCGACCGGCCGGACGCCCGCCTGGCGGTCCTGCCCGGGCTCACCCACTACGACATCGTGGACTCGCCCGCCCTGCCGGCGGTGGTCCTCCCCTTCCTCACCCACACCCTGAACACCCCGGTCTGAGTACTTCAGCCTGATCGCGCCGCCGGCACCGTGCCGGTCCATCCGGCACGTTGTTCACCGGGTGTAGCGCAGCATGATCACGCCCGCGCCGATGGGGGTGGTGTCGACCAGGGTGAAGTGCTGCAGGTCGAACGAGCGGTCGGCGAGCGGGATGCCGCTGCCGACGACGATCGGGTTGACCTTGACCACCAGTTCGTCCACCTCCGGCAGCAGGTGGCCGGCGAGCTGGCCGCCGCCGCAGAGCCAGATGTCGCCGCCGGACCGTTGCTTGAGATCGCGGACGAAGGCGACCGGGTCACCGGAGACGATCTCCACCGCCGGGTCGTCGGACGGCGCCAGCGAGCGGGCGAAGACGTACTGCTTCGAGCGGTTCGCCCCCGACGAGACGGTGCTGGCCGGACTGGCCGCCCGGGAACCCTCCACGGCCCTGCTCACCGACTACGTCCGGTACATCGTCGAACGGACCACCCGGCAGCCGGAACTCACCCGCGCCCTGATCGAGCTGCGCCTGGAGGCGACCCGCCGTCCCGACCTGGCCCGGATCCTCGGTGCGACCCTGCGCCGGGGCTACCGCGACGACGTCGCGCACCAACTGGCCGCCGGCCTGCCCGGTGGCGCGTTCGAGGTGACCCTGCTGCGCTACGCCGTGGACGGGCTCCTGCTCGACCTGCTCACCCCCTCGATCGACGCCGGGTTCGACCCCGACGACGTGGTCGTCGCCCTGGTGTCCCGGTTGACCGCCGAGCCCTCCTGACCGCCGACCGCCACCGGACGCCCCGGGTACGCGAGGACTGTTCGTCGGCGCAGCGGGAAGACGTCGATGCGGACGCACCTGGGGAGGAGCGACGGATGACGCGTGCCGGACTGACCATCGGTGTGCTCGGCTCGTACGGTGGGCGCAACCTCGGTGACGAGGCCATCCTCACCGGCCTGCTGGCCGACCTGCGCGAACAGGAGCCGAACGCCCGGATCATCGTCTTCTCACGGAACCCGGCGCACACCGCGTTGGCGCATCCGGATGTCGAGGCGGTGCCGTGGGAGGGGGTCAGCCGGACCGACTCCGCCCTCGTGCTCTCCCAGCTCGACCTGCTGATCCTGGGCGGCGGCGGCATCCTCTACGACAAGGAGGCCCGCCGCTACCTCCGCGTGGTGCGGGTCGCCCAGGAACGCGGCCTGCCACTGCTGACGTACGCGGTGGGGGTGGGCCCGCTCAGCGAGATGGTGGACACCGGCATGGTCCGGGAGACGCTGGCCGGCGCCACCCAGGTCACCGTCCGCGACCAGGAGTCGCGGATGGTGCTGGAGGAGGCCGGCCTGCTCAACCCGATCACGGTCACCGCCGACCCGGCGTTCCTGCTGGAACCGGAGGACTTCCCGGCGGCACTGCTGCGCGAGGAGGGCGTGCCGGCGGGCAAGCGGCTGGTCGGGATGAGCGTACGGGAACCCGGCCGCGCCGCCGAACGGCTCGACGTCGACGGGTACCACCGGCTGCTGGCCCAGATCGGCGACTTCCTGGTGCATCGGATCGACGCGCACGTGCTCTTCGTCCCGATGGAGCGCGACGACATCCGGCACTCGCACGGCGTGCTCTCGCACATGACCGCCGCCGAACGCGGACGCATCCTGCACGGCACCTACTCGCCGCAACAGGTCCTCGGGCTGATGCGCCACTTCGACCTCGCCGTCGGCATGCGACTGCACTTCCTGATCTTCGCCGCGATGATGGGTACGCCGTTCCTGCCCCTGCCGTACGCCGGAAAGGTCTTCGACCTGGCCCAGCGACTCGGGGTGCCGGCGCTGCGCGGCGTGGAGCGGGAGGTGGAGGGGCCGCTGCTGGCCGAGGTCGACCAGCTCTGGGACGAACGTGACCAGCGGCGGGAGACCACCGCGCAGCGGGTCGCCCAGGTCTGTGAGGAGGCCCGGGGCACCTCGCGGGTCACCCGGGCGGTGCTGGAGAGCCTGCGCGCCCGGTCCCTGGTCGAGGTCGGCGCCTGACCGTCCGGTGGGCGGGCCGCGTCGTGTGCCGGGTGGGTCAGACGGCCGGGCCTCGCCAGCAGTAGCGCCACTGCTGACTCTTGGCGTCGACCGACTCCAGTTCGTAGATGTCCGCCCCGGCCAGGCCGGCCGAGCCCAGGTGGTGGTGGGTCAGCGGGGGACGGCCGTTGGGGTCCAGCTCGACGGTGACCTGCTGTCCGTCCGCCTCGCCACCTACCAGCGGGATCTCAACCGAGGATGCCATGCGCCCATCCTGCCCCGCCCGCCGTCGCCGCGCAGCGGATAGCCGCCCGCGCAGCGGACAGCCCGGGGCGTGCGGGACAGTCGGCGGGTCGGAACGGGACTAATCTCCCCTCATGGCGGAGATCGCGATAGACCCGACGCTCGGTCCGGTCGTCAACCGGGTGGCCGGCGAACGGGACGTCCTCGAATCGTTCCTCGACTTCCACCGGGCGGTGCTGCTGCGCAAGCTGCGGGGCCTCTCCGACCCCGACGCGGCCCGTCGGCTGCTGCCCTCGGCCACCACGATCGCCGGGCTGGTCAGACACCTCACCGAGATCGAACGCAACTGGTTCCACATCCTGCTCGACCCGGCGCCGGGCGAGGTGTTCCCCACCTCGGAGGAGGCGGCGCTGGCCAGCTTCACCCTGGACGAGGGCGACACGGTGGAGAGCCTGGCCGCCGACTACGAGCGGACCTGTGACCGGTCGCGGGAGATCGCCGCCCGCTTCGACCTGGACCACGTGGTGCCGCAACCGCAGCTCGGTGAGGTGTCGCTGCGCTGGATCCTGGTGCACATGATCGAGGAGACCGCCCGGCACGTCGGGCACGCCGACATCCTCCGGGAACTCACCGACGGCACCACCGGCGCACTCTGACCGGCGTTCTCATACCGGCGTTCTCGAACGGGCGCACGTTGACCGGCGCACGTTGACGGGCGCCGAGGGGCGGTCGTCAGGGGAGGGGAAGCAGCCCCGGCGGGTACTCCATGCCGTCGTGGGTGCAGGCGGCGGCGGCCACCCCGGCCGCGTACCCGGCGGCCTCTGCCCAGGTCGCGC
>NZ_SISL01000326.1:0-6657 GCF_004307965.1 Verrucosispora sp. SN26_14.1
CCTCCGAGCCGGGGAGCCCGGGTGCGCGGGCCGCCGCCGGGCTGCGCCTGCTCCGCGAGCACTTCACCGGCGCGCACCTGGTGGCCGTACGGGCCGGCGGGATGACGCCGCTGGAGGCGGTGCTGGCCGGGCCGGAGGGCGAGAGCGGGGCGATGGCCTGCGGGTGGCCGCCGCCGTACCCGCCGGTCGGGCCGCTGGTGCGTCGCCGGCTCTGGGCCGAGGCGGTGACCGACCGTCTGGTCGCGCCCGCCTTCGCCGTGCTCGGCCCGGCCGACGGCGCCGAACTGGTCGAGTTGTTGACCGAGGCGCGGGCGCACACGCAGGGCTGACCGGCGGTGTCGGGCGGTGACCGGCGTCCGGCTCGGCGGGGGTGCCGGGCAGGACGCCGCCGGTCGGTAGCAGACTGGGGGTGTGGGAGACGCGCTAGGCCGACGCCGTGCCGGTGGGGCGGGACCGCAGCTCGACGACGTAGTCGTCCGGCGCGCCCGCCTTCTCGGCGGCGTTCGCGATCTCCGAGACGTACCACGAGGTGGGCAGGCCACCCTCGTAGCCGTCGAAGACGTACACCCACGCCGTCACGTCGCCGTCCAGCGTCGAGACCCGGACGGTCAGCTTCCGGTACGTACCGGCGGTGACACCCTCGATCTCGTCGAGCTGGGCCGCGTCGTACGCGTGGATGTCGTAGAGCGCCACGAAGACGCGGTCGCCGGGGGACTCGACCACGGTGCTGACGGCACCCTCCCAGCCGATCACGTCCTCGCCGGCGAAGGTGAGTCGCCAGCCTTCCAGCCAGCCGATGCCCACCATGGGGGAATGCGGGCAGTAGGCCCGCATTCGGGCAGGGTCCAGGTTCGAGCCGTAGGCGGCGTACAGACGCACGGCGATGACGATAGCCCGCCGGGCGGGTGGGGGAGAATACGACGGTGCGTGTCGGACGCGTCGGGGAGAAGAAAGTCACTGTGAGCATGGACGAAGGGCGGTCGTGGTGAGCCAGATCGTGATCATCGGCGGGGGGCCGGCCGGTTACGAGGCCGCGCTGGTCGCCGCTCAACTGGACGCCGCCGTCACCGTGGTGGAGGCCGACGGCGCGGGCGGAGCCTGCGTGCTGTCCGACTGCGTGCCGTCGAAGACGTTCATCGCCAGCTCCGAGGTGGTGACCGGATATCGGGACACCGAGGTGTTCGGGGTGCACTCCGACGGCCTGGAGGCGGTCACCGTCGACGCCCGGGCGGTCCACGAGCGGGTCAAGCGGCTCGCCCTGGCGCAGTCGTCCGACATCCACGCGAAGCTGCTCAAGGCCGGGGTCACCTTCGTCTCCGGGCGGGCCCGGCTGGGTGAGGACACCCTCGGCCACACCCACCGGGTGATCGTCACGCCCGACGGCGGCGCGGCACCGTACTCGATCAGTGCCTCGACGGTGCTGGTCGCCACCGGCGCCACCCCCCGCCAACTGCCGACCGCCGTGCCCGACGGCGAGCGCATCCTCACCTGGCGGCAGGTGTACGACCTGCCCGAGCTGCCCGAGCACCTGATCGTGGTCGGCTCCGGCGTGACCGGCGCCGAGTTCGCCAGCGCCTACCTGGCGATGGGGGTCGAGGTCACCCTGGTCTCCAGCCGGGACCGGGTGATGCCGCACGAGGACGCCGACGCGGCGCAGGCGATCGAGCGGGTCTTCCGGGCCCGGGGCATGAGCATCCTGAACAACTCCCGCGCCGAGGGGGTCCGCCGGACCGACGACGGCGTCGAGGTCGTCCTCTCCGACGGCCGCAAGGTGTACGGCTCGCACGCGCTGATCGCGGTCGGCTCGATCCCGAACACCGAGGAGCTGGGCCTGGCCGAGTACGGCGTCACGCTGGCCCGGGGCGGTTACGTGACCGTGGACCGGGTCTCCCGCACCAACGTCCCCGGCATCTACGCGGCCGGTGACTGCACGGGTGTCCTGCCGCTGGCCAGTGTCGCCGCGATGCAGGGCCGGATCGCCATGTGGCACGCGCTCGGCGAGGCGGTCCGGCCGTTGCGGCTGCGTACCGTCTCGGCGAACGTCTTCACCGACCCCGAGCTGGCCACCGTGGGTGTGTCGCAGGACGAGATGGACGCCGGCAAGGTGCCGGCCCGGCAGGTGATGCTGCCGTTGGCCGGTAACGCCCGGGCGAAGATGGACGAGGTGGCCGACGGTTTCGTCAAGCTGTTCTGCCGTCCGGCCAGCGGTCAGGTGATCGGTGGCGTGGTGGTGGCGCCGAAGGCGAGCGAACTGATCCTGCCGATCACGATGGCGGTGGAGAACAACCTCACCGTCAACGAGCTGGCCCAGACCATCACCATCTATCCCAGCCTCTCCGGCTCCCTCACCGAAGCCGCCCGCCAACTCATGCTCCACGAACTCGAATAACCACCCGCCCGCCGCACCCCCGCCGTGCCCCCGCCGTGCCCGTCCCCGCCCGCTGAGCCCCCGCGATCATGGAGTTGTGCCTGCCGATAGGTGCACTTCGGCGGCTTTTGTCGAAGCCATAACTCCATGATCGCCGGGATCGCCGGGATCGCCGGGGAGAGGCCCGGGGCGGGGTGTGGGGAGGAGGGTGGCGGCCAGGACGGTGAGCAGGACAACCTCGGCGAGGATGAGGGCGCGCTCGATCAGGCCGTAGTAGGCGCGGTCGCCGGGGTAGGCGGACCAGATCATCGCGGCGGCGAGGAGCAGGCTGGCGACGGCCAGCGCGCGCAGCCACCGGGCGGTGCGAGCGGTGCTGGCGGTACCAGCCGTGCTGGCGGTGCGAGCGGTGGTGGGCAACTGGGCGGCGATCAGCCAACCGGCGAGCGGCAGGGCCAGGAAGGCGACCACTGAGGCATACCGGTGCAGGTAGGCGGCGGTGTCCATCTCGGTGCCGGGCGGGTTGGTGGGTACCAGTCCGGCCAGCAGCAGCCCCCCGGCCCAGGCGGCGAGCAGCACCTGGGCCGCGCCGACTCCACCACGGCCGGTACCGGCCGGTCCGGCGGGTCGGTCGAGGCGGCGCAGTCCCAGGACGAGCACGGCGGACGCTGCGGCGAGGGTGAGCATGGCGAGGTGGATGGCGCCGCCGGACTCGGAGACGGCGTAGTCGCTGACGGTGAGGTGCAGCGGGTCCAGGTCCTCGACACCCGCGTGGCCGATCACGGCGAGCAGTGCCGCGAGGACGATGCCGCCGAGCGCCAGCGTCGCGCTGTTCCGGGTTGCAGGCATGGCTCAGCCTGTCGCGGCGGGCACCTCAGACGGATCCGGGACGAGCACCGAAATCCGTCCTCGGGGACACCCCGAGTGTCGATCCGGCTTTCCCCGGTGACGGGCGTCGGGGTACCGGAGGGGAGCGTGTCACCTCTGTCCGGTCACCGGGTGAGTTGACCGGAACATACCGAGAGTGACGGAGTGTCCGACATCACCGCGTCGGTCGCGGGCGCTGATGACCAGCCGCACCGTCTCCCGCCCCGGGGCCGACGGGCACCTTTCGGCACTACTACCAGGGAGATCGGGCAGGGTCGTCGCCAATCGATGGTCGCGGGATCGGCGTCGGGACGCGTACCGTTGTCGGCGCGCGGCCCAGTGGGCGCCGGGTCCCCCGTTCCTGGTGCCCGGGTCGCAGCCGGGCCGCTGGCAGGTCCCGTGCCAGCGGCCCGGCCACCCTCCGCCGCCCGCCACCGTTGATGACGGGTGAGAACCCGGCGGCGTTGATCGGTCATGGCCCGACGGCGACCGCGACGGCGGCGGCGAGAAAGACGACCTGGAGTGCGGTACGGACGCCGAGCGGGGTGACCGGGCGCCCGCCCAGGGTGAGTCCTCGGCGCGCGGCCGAGACGTTCGCCGGGAACATCGCCAGCATCAGTACGGCCAGTCCGGCGGCGGTCCAGCGGGCGGTGGCCGGCACCAGCAGGCCGACCGCGCCCACGAGTTCCAGCACGCCGGTCACCGTGACCAGCAGGTCCGGTCGGGGCAGTCGGGGCGGGACCATCTCGATCAGGTCGCGTCGCCGGCCGGTGAAGTGTGCGATCCCGGTCAGCACGAACATCACGGCCAGCCCGACCCGCAGGGCCGGGTGCCAGCCGTCGAGCACGGAAATCCCGACCAGGCCGGCCAGTCGGGCGAGCGCGGTGCCCGCCACCAGGGCGATCAGCGGAGCCATCGGTACCTCCTCGAAGACCAATCTTGTCGCCGACAAGATTGGCTCGTGATGGCGTATCTTGTCAATGGCAAGATAGGCTCGGGTGATGACCGGCACCCGCGGCTACCACCACGGCGACCTGCCTCGTGCCCTGCTCGCTGTAGCGGAGGAGGCGATCAGGGAGTCGGGCCCGGCGGCGCTGAGCCTGCGTGACCTGGCCCGACGTGCCGGCGTCTCGCACGCCGCCCCGGCCCACCACTTCGGCGACCGGGCCGGCCTCTTCACCGCGCTCGCGGTGCAGGGCTTCGACCTGCTCGCCGAGGCGCTGGAATCGACCGGCGGCGAACTGCTGGACCTCGGCGTGGCGTACGTCGACTTCGCCGTGCGGTACCGCGCCCATTTCGAGGTGATGTTCCACCCCGATCTCTACCGATCCGATGCCGCCGAGGTCCGGGCCGCCCGGGACCGTGCCGGTGCCGCCCTGCACGCCGGGGTGACGGCACTGCCCGCCGCTTCGACGGACGCCGGCGACGGGCGGGGCGACGGGCGGGGCGGCGTGCACGGGCCGCTTGGTGACGCCCTGGCCGCATGGTCGATCGTGCACGGCTTCGCCACGCTCTGGCTGGCCGACGCGCTACCACCCGGGGTGGGTGACGACCCGCGAGAGGTTGCCCGAACGGTGATCGAGCGCCTCTTCACTCCGGCGGCGGACCCCGGCTGAGCGAACCCCGGCCGTCACCAGCCGACTGTCACCAGCCGACTGTCACCAGCTCGTCGGCAGCGGCATCCCCTCGGTGTAACCGGCGGTGCTCTGCACCCCGACCAGCACCCGATCGTGGAACTCGTCCAGGTTCCGTGCGCCGGCGTAGGTGAAGGCACTGCGTACGCCGGAGATGATCTCGTCGATCAGGTCCTCCACCCCGGGCCGCGTCGGATCCAGGTACATCCGGGCCGACGAGATGCCCTCCTCGAAGATCGCCTTCCGGGCCCGGTCGTAGGGGCTGTCGTCGCCGGTCCGGGCGCTGACCGCGCGCGCCGAGGCCATCCCGAAGCTCTCCTTGTACCGCCGGCCGTCCTCGTCGGTGTAGAGGTCACCGGGCGACTCGTAGGTGCCGGCGAACCAGGAGCCCACCATCACGTTCGACGCACCGGCGGCCAGCGCCAGCGCCACGTCACGCGGATGCCGTACCCCGCCGTCGGCCCAGACGTGCCGGCCCAGCTCGCGGGCGGCAGCCGCGCAGTCCAGCACCGCCGAGAACTGCGGGCGACCCACTCCGGTCATCATCCGGGTGGTGCACATCGCGCCGGGTCCGACGCCCACCTTGACGATGTCCGCACCGGCCGCGACCAGGTCGCGTACGCCGTCGGCGGTGACCACGTTGCCGGCCGCCACCGGTACGCCCGGGTCGAGACCCCGGACGGTCCGCAATGCGCTGATCATCCGCTCCTGGTGGCCGTGCGCGGTATCCACGACCAGGGTGTCCACCCCGGCTTCCAGCAGCGCCGACGCCTTGCCCGCCACGTCGCCGTTGATGCCCACCGCCGCCGCGATCCGCAGCCGGTCCTGGGCGTCCACCGCAGGTCGGTAGAGCGTCGCCCGCAACGCGCCCGGCCGGGTGAGCACCCCGACCAACCGACCCTCGCCGTCCACCACCGGCGCCAACCGCCGCCGCGCCACGCTGAGCCGGTCGAAGCCGGTACGCGGATCCGCGTCCACCGGCACGGTGTGCAGATCGGCCGACATCACATCGCGCAACTGGGCGAAGCGGTCCACCCCGACCGTGTCCGCCTCGGTCACCACCCCCATCGGGCGGCTCTCCTCGTTGACCACGATCACCGCGCCGTACGCCCGCTTGGGCAACAGGTGGATCGCGTCACCGACGGTGTCGTTCGGGCCCAGCGCGATGGCCGTGTCGTGCACCAGGTGCCGCTGCTTGACCCAGGCGACGACCTCGGCCACCACCTCGATCGGGATGTCCTGGGGGATCACCGCGATGCCGCCGCGCCGGGCCACCGTCTCAGCCATCCGCCGGCCGGCGACCGCCGTCATGTTCGCCACCACCAGCGGGATCGTGGTGCCCGTACCGTCGCCGGTGGAGAGGTCGACGTCCAGCCGTGAACCCACCTCCGACCGGGCTGGGGCCATGAAGACGTCGTTGTAGGTCAGGTCGTACCCGGGAGTCGCGCCACTGAGGAACCGCACCCGGCCATCATTCCCTCAGCTCACCAACAGCGCGACCGCTACCACCACCATCACCAGCGCGATCACGCCGTCGAGCACCTGCCAGACCCGGGCCCGGGCGAGCATCGGCGCGAGCCGGTACGCCCCCGCGCCGAGTGCGCTGAACCAGACGACGCTGGCCACCGCCGCGCCCAGGCCGAACAGCCATCGGTGCGGCTGCTGCTGCGCGATGCCGCCGAGCAGCAGCACGGTGTCCAGGTAGACGTGCGGGTTGAGGTAGGTGAAGGCGAGGCAGGCCAGCAGCGTCGCGCCGAGCCGCGCCGGGGGCCGCTCGGCCGGCGTGAGCGC
>NZ_SISL01000327.1:0-6642 GCF_004307965.1 Verrucosispora sp. SN26_14.1
GTGGATCCGACGGTCGCGGGCCGCCGTGGCGGCCGGCGACGAGGCCGCCGGTCTGGCGCTGACCGGCGCGGTGATGTGCCTGGTCAGCCCGGTCACCTGGGTGCACCACCTGGTCTGGCTGCTGCCGGGGCTGTTGCTCCTGGTGGACCACGGCATGGCCGCGCCACCGCGCAGCCGTCGCCGGCACCTGCTGCTGGCCGCCGCCACCGTCGGGTACGGCTTCCTGACCAGCCGGATCGTCTGGGCGTGGGAGACGGACTTCAGCGGTGTCGACGGCTTCCTCTTCGGCAACGCGTACGTCTGGATCAGCCTGGCGCTGCTGGCCTTCCTGCCGCTGGGCCGCCGGGGCGAACCGCTGGACCGGGGCGCACCGCCGGTACCGGCCGGACGGTCAGCCGTCGAGGCGGCCGGTGTACCGCAACTCGACCAGCCCGATCGGCGGACGCCCGCCGGAGAGCGGCACCGGATAGGTCGACTCCTCACCATCCGGTGACAACCCGGCCCGCTGGTAGAACCGCCGGGCCCGGTGGTTGTCCGCGAGCACCCACACCCGGTACTCCGACCAGCCGCGTTCCCGCAGGCCGTCGTGCGCGGCGGCGAACAGCACCGGAGCCGTGCCGTCGCCCCAGTGGGCGGGCGCCACGTAGAGCGCCACCACCTCGCCGTACGCCGGGTCGAGGTCGCCCCGGTCCTGGTTGTTGCGGTACGGCCCGAACGTGGTGAACCCGGCCAACGCCCCGTCGACCTCGGCGAGCAGCGTGGTGAACGGGTGCTCCGGGTCGGCCGTGCCGAGGGCCCGGCGACGCTGCGCCCAGGCCACCGGGTTGAGTCGGCCCAGCACCTCGTCCGGCATGATCCCGGCGTACCCGGCCTGCCAGCCGCTCACGTGCACCCGGGCGATCGCCTCGGCGTCCTCGGGTTCCTCCCGACGGATGGTGGGCATGGCTCCAGTTCTAGGCGGCCCGGGGCGTCAGGTCCAGTCTCCGCACCGGTGTCGTACGGGTGACGTAGCCTGCGCTGCGATGGTCGCACCGGAATCACTCTCGCTCGCCCAGGCCCGCCGCGTGGCGCTGGCCGCACAGGGCTTCGCCGACCCACCGCCCACCGGGGCGCCCACCCGCCGTCACCTGCGGCGGGTGCTCGACCGGGTCGGGCTGATCCAGATGGACTCGGTGAACGTCCTGCAACGCGCGCACTACCTGCCGCTCTACAGCCGGCTCGGGCCGTACCCGACCACGTTGCTCGACACCGCCGCCTACCGTCGGCCCCGTGACCTCTTCGAGTACTGGGGGCACGAGGCGTCGCTGGTGCCGGTCGGTCTGCATCCGGCGCTGCGCTGGCGGATGGCGCGGGCGCACACCGACGCCTGGGGCGGGATGCGCCGCATCGCCCAGGAGCAGCCCGCCCTGGTGGCCTGGGTACGCGACGAGGTGGCCGCGCGGGGACCGCTGACCGTGGCCGAGATCGAGCACGACGCACCCCGGGAGACCGGTAACTGGGGGTGGAACTGGTCGGCGGTCAAGCAGACGCTGGAATACCTGTTCTGGGCCGGCGAGGTGTGCGCGGCGGACCGCACCACCTCCTTCGCCCGCCGCTACGACCTGCCCGAACGGGTGCTTCCCGCCGAGGTGCTGAACGCACCCACGCCGACCGACGCCGAGGCGTACCGCACGCTCGTCGGCATCGCCGCCCGGGCGCTCGGCGTGGCCGCGGAGGTGGAGCTGCGCGACTACTTCCGGCTGCCGGTGGCCGGTGCCCGGCAGGCCGTCGCCGAGCTGGTCGAGGCCGGGGAGTTGCGCCCGGTGACGGTGCCGGGCTGGCGGCAGCCGGCCTGGCTGCACGCGCAGGCCCGGCTGCCCCGGTGGGTACGCGGCAACACGCTGGTCAGCCCCTTTGACCCGCTGATCTGGGAACGCGCCCGCACCGAGCGGCTGTTCGGCTTCACCTACCGCATCGAGATCTACGTGCCCGCGCCCCAGCGGGTGTACGGCTACTACGTGCTGCCGTTCCGGCAGGGGGAGCGGTTCACCGCCCGCGTCGACCTCAAGGCCGATCGCAGGGCCGGGGTGCTGCTGGTGCCGGCCGCCTGGGTCGAGCCGGGCGCCGACCCGGGGGAGACCGCCGTGGCCCTCGCCGCCGAGCTGTACCGACTCGCCGGCTGGCTCGGCCTGGACGCGGTCGCTCCGCCGTCCGCCGGTGATCTGGCCGGCCCGCTGGCCGCCGCGCTGCTGAGCGTGGCGGGTGTACGGTGAGCAGCGTGACGAGCGTTGACCGACCGGGCGCCCCCGATCCCCACGCGCCCGCCACCCCCGCTCACCCGGAGGGCTACCCCGGTGGCTATCCGGCGGGCTACTACCCGCCGATCGCCGAGCCCGACCGCCTGACCCGCTTCGTCACGCGCCTGCACGAGCGCACCCCGCGCTGGGTGGTGCCGCTGGCCGCCGTCGGCTGCGTCGCCGCCGGCATCGGGTACGCACTGGTCAGCGATCCCACCCGCTCCGCGCCGGACGCGATCCCCAGCTGCCTGCTCAAACTCACCACCGGGCTGGACTGCCCGGGCTGCGGTGGCACCCGCGCCCTCTGGTACGTCCTGCACGCCGATCTGCCGGCCGCCGCCCGGCACCACTTCCTCTTCGTCTTCGCGTTGCCCTTCCTGGCGTACTTCTTCGTCGCCTGGGCCGGCAAGCAGGCGTTCGGCTGGCGACTGCCCGAGTTGCGCGTCGGCCCGAAGCTGGTCGGCGGCTTCCTCGCCGCCTGGCTGGCCTTCACGGTGGTCCGCAACCTCCCCTGGCCCCCCTTCACCGCCCTCTACGTCTAACCCCCACCCACCCCGGGTGATCAAGAAGTTCTCATCGTTCACGCCGTCGTCCGTGACCAAAACTTCTTGATCAACGTGGCTGGTGGGGGTGGGGGGTGCGGTGGGGTCGGGTGGATGGGGCCACTACAGTCGCAGGAATGCCGGAGATGGTGCAGCCCCAGGTCAAGCTGATCGCGTGGACCCACTTCGACCCGCCGGAGGACGTGCCGTGGTCGACCGACGCGGACGGGGGACAGGCGCTCGCGGAGTTCGCCGGCCGGGCCTGCTACCAGAGCTGGAAGAAGCCGAATCCGGCGACCGCCACCAACGCCGGATACCTCGCGCACATCCTGGAGGTCGGGCACCTCTCGGTGCTGGAGCACGGGTCGGTGAGTTTCTACTTCAGCGGGGTCTCCCGGTCGTTCACGCACGAACTGATCCGGCACCGGCACTTCTCGTACTCCCAGTTGTCGCAGCGGTACGTGCCGGAGCGGGACGCGGCGATGGTGGAGCCGAGGGTGATCGCCGAGGACCCGGAGCTGCACAAGCGGTTCGTCGAGGCGGCCGAGGCGAGCGTGCGGGCGTACACCGAGTTGTTGGAGGGGTTGGAGCGGCACTTCGCCGACGAGCCCAACCCGACGTTGCGGCGCAAGCAGGCCCGGCAGGCGGCGCGGGCGGTGCTGCCGAACGCCACCGAGACGCGGATCGTGGTGACCGGCAACTACCGTGCCTGGCGGCACTTCATCGGGATGCGGGCCACCGAGCACGCCGACGTGGAGATCCGCGAGCTGGCGGTGGAGTGCCTGCGGCAGTTGCAGAGGGTGGCGCCGAACGTCTTCGCCGACTTCGCCGTCTCGACTCTCGCCGATGGCACCGAGGTGGCGGCGAGCCCGCACATCGCGGCATCCTGAGCGGGAGAGCACTCCGCTCACCGAGGGGTCCTGAGGCCTTCCCCGGCGGCCGACCGCCGGCCGTCCGCTAGGTTGTCACCATGACGCACGACCACCTTGACACACCGGTCCGGGCGGCCTCCCGCCCCTTCGGACGAGTGCTCACCGCGATGGTGACCCCGTTCACCGCCGACGGTGCGCTCGACCTCGACGGCGCCGCGCGGCTCGCGGACCACCTCGTGACCGAGCAGGGCAACGACGCGCTGGTGGTCAACGGCACCACCGGCGAGTCGCCGACCACCACGGACGCGGAGAAGGAACGCCTGATCCGGACCGTGGTGGAGACCGTCGGTGAGCGGGCCCGGGTGGTGGCAGGGGTCGGCACCAACGACACCCGGCACACCATCGAGCTGGCCGCCGCCGCGGAGAAGGCCGGTGCGCACGGGTTGCTGGTGGTGACCCCTTACTACAACAAGCCGCCGCAGGCCGGGTTGCTGCGTCACTTCATCGAGGTGGCCGACTCCACCGGCCTGCCGGTGATGGTCTACGACATCCCGCACCGCGCCGGGGTGCCGATCGAGACCGAGACGCTGGTCCGGCTCGCCGAGCACGGCCGCATCGTCGCGGTCAAGGACGCCAAGAACGACCTGACCGCGACGAGCTGGGTGACCAGCCGCACGGACCTGGCGTTCTACAGCGGCGACGACGCCTCCACGCTGCCCGCGCTCGCGGTCGGGTGCGTGGGCGTGGTCGGCACCTCGACGCACTTCACCGGGGCCGACACCAAGCGGATGATCGAGGCGTACGACGCGGGGGACACCGCGTCCGCGCTCGCTCTGCACCGCCGGCTGCTGCCGTTGTTCACCGGGATCTTCCGGACCCAGGGCACGATCCTGGTGAAGGCGGGTCTGAACGCGTCGAAGCTGCCGGCCGGGCCGGTCCGGTCGCCGCTCGTGGAAGCCACCGAAGACGAGTTCGCCCAGCTGCGCGCCGACTGCGCGGCGGCGGGGCTACCGCTACCCGAATGATCAAACGACACGACGGACGCCGGGTGACGGCGTCGCAGAATGAGGTGAACGCGTGACCGAGGCGCACAACGAGGAGGCCCAACTTCCCCCGCCGCTGCCGGAGGGCGGACTGCGGATAACCCCGCTCGGCGGGCTCGGCGCCATCGGCCGGAACATGACCGTCTTCGAGTACGACGGCAAACTGCTGGTCGTCGACTGCGGCGTGCTCTTCCCCGATGTGGAGCAGCCCGGTGTCGACCTGATCCTGCCGGATTTCGGTCCCATCCTCGACCGGCTCGACGACGTCCAGGCGATCGTGCTGACCCACGGGCACGAGGACCACATCGGCGCGGTGCCGTACCTGCTCGCCCACAAGCCGGACATCCCGCTGGTGGGTTCCCAGTTCACCCTGGCGCTGGTCGAGGCGAAGCTGGCGGAGCGGCGGATCCAGCCGTACACGTTGACGGTGCGGGAGGGCGGCCGGGAGCGACTCGGTCCGTTCGAGTGCGAGTTCTTCGCCGTCAACCACTCGATCCCGGACGCGTTGGCGGTGGCCATCCGTACGCCGGCCGGCCTGGTGCTGCACACCGGCGACTTCAAGATGGACCAGCTCCCGCTGGACGGCCGGATCACCGACCTGGCCGGGTTCGCCCGGCTCGGCGCCGAGGGCGTGGACCTGCTGCTCTCGGACTCCACCAACGCGGAGATCCCCGGCTTCGTCACCCCGGAGCGGGAGATCGGCCCGGTCCTCGACTCGATCTTCGCTAAGGCGCGCGGCCGGATCATCGTCGCCTCGTTCGCCTCGCACGTGCACCGGGTGCAGCAGGTGTTCGACTCGGCGCTGGAGCACGGCCGCAAGGTCGCGCTGATCGGCCGGTCCATGGTGCGCAACATGGGCATCGCCCGCGACCTGGGGCTGCTCAACATCCCGGCGGGCCTGGTGGTCGGCCTGGACGAGGCCACGTCGATGCCGCCCGAGCAGATCGTGCTGATGTCCACCGGGTCGCAGGGCGAGCCGATGAGCGCCCTGGGCCGGATGGCCAGCGGCGACCACCGGCACATCACCATCGCCCCGGGCGACACGGTGGTGCTCGCCTCGTCGTTGGTGCCGGGCAACGAGACCTCGGTCTACCGGGTGATCAACCGGTTGGCCCGGGCCGGTGCCGTGGTGGTGCACAAGGACGTGGCCAAGGTGCACGTCTCCGGCCACGCGCCCGCCGGTGAACTGCTCTACCTGCTCAACGTGGTGCGGCCCAGCAACCTGATGCCGGTGCACGGCGAGTGGCGGCACCTGCGGGCGCACGCCCGGCTCGGCATCGAGTCCGGGGTGGCGGCCGACCGGGTGGTGCTCTGCGAGGACGGCGACGTGGTCGACCTCGTGGAGGGCCGGGCCAGCCTGGTGGGACGGGTCAAGAGCCGGTACGTCTACGTCGACGGACTGGCCGTCGGTGACGTCAGCGAATCGCTGCTCACCGAGCGTCGCATCCTCGGTGACGGTGGGTTCATCGCCGCGACGGTGGTGGTGGACTCGGTGACCGGCAAGGTGGTCGCCGGGCCGACCGTCTCCGCCAAGGGTTTCTCCGAGGACCAGCAGGCGTTCAACGCGGTGATCCCGTTGGTGACCGAGGCCCTGAACAGGGCCGCTGCGGACGGCATCACCGACCCGCACCAGCTCCAGCAGATCGTCCGTCGCACGGTGGGTCGGTGGGTCAACGACGCCTACCGACGCCGGCCGATGATCGTGCCCACTGTCGTCGAAGTCTGAACCGTTCGGTCCATCCGCCCGTACTCCGATCCGGCAGGCGTGCCCCGCGCCGGCCGGGAGGAGCATGGCGGATGGACCGCAGACGATTGACAGCCATCGGTGTCGTGGTGGCGGCGCTGGGCGCGGCGGCGGCGGTGGCCCTGCCGTCCTTCGCCGGTGACGGCGGCGCGCCGAGCACCGCGC
>NZ_SISL01000328.1:0-6632 GCF_004307965.1 Verrucosispora sp. SN26_14.1
GCTAGTCTCGTGGGCTCGGAGATGTGTATCAGATACATGCAGGGCGCCGAGCGGGCGGGCCAGGCCGTGGCGGCCGTGGTCCTTGTACGCCAGCAGGATCTCCCGCAGCGGCCCGCCGTACGGGCCCAGGGCGTGACAGGGCGGCAGCCCGGGTGGGGCGGGGACCGGCCGCACCGGCCCGGGACGCAGCGCGCCGAGCGTGGCGACGCAGTCGGGACACACGCCGTGCCGCAGTCCCGACCGGCGTTCCCGACATCCGGCGCAGTCGGCGGGCAGCACCAGATCGGTCAGGTCCGCCCAGAGCCCGGCCAGCACGGGTGAGACCCTAGTAGAGGAAGAAGGGCGCGGTGGGGTTGCCCGGGCGCACCCCGGCGGGCGGCGGGGTGACGTCCTGGACCTGGTCCCGCACGATCCGCTCGAACGGGTTGCTGCGGTACGCGACGCCGTTGGCCTCGTACATGAACGAGCCCGCGTACGGGGAGAGCGGCATCGTCGGATACGCGGCCACGTGGCTCACCTCGGCTCCGGCGTCCTCCCGCAGCGGGGTCTCCAAGGCGCCGTCCACGCTGACCTCGTAGATCGCCGGTCGCCCCGCCGAACCGGCCACCAGCAGCCGGTTCTCCGCGCCCCAGTCGACCGCCGTCGGCCGGGTCAACGAGGTGACCAGACGCCGCGTCGGGCCGACCGTGGGCACGCCGCCCTCCCAGCTGATCGCCGCCACGTGCAGCGCACCGTCGACGATCAGGGCGACCCGGTGCCCGTCCAGCGCCGCCGCGACCCCGCCGACCTGACCCGGCAGGCCCAGTTGCACCGGCCGCAGCGCCGCCTGGTCGTCGAAGCGGTACAGCCGGTTGTCGGCGACCACCAGCCCGTACGGGCGGCCGTGGTCGCTGCGGAGCCACACCGGACGGCTGATCGCGGCGTGGCCACGGGCCGGTTCGGTCACGAAGTTCTCCACCACGTCCCGGCCCCGCCCGACGCTGAGTCGCTGTCGGCCGTCCGCGCCGGTCACCACCAGGGCGGCCAGCACGTCGGGGCCGGCCCGCCGCAGCCCGGCGGAGACGATGTCGCGGTTCGACTCGGCGGCCACCGGGACCGGCCGGTTCGACTCGCTGGTGACGGCCAGCCCGTGGATCGCTCCGTCGTAGACGCAGTACCGGGCGGTGCCGTCGAGCGTGTAGAGCGGGTTCGACGACCGCTGTCCGCCCAGGTCGACGACCTTGCGGGACTGGTTCAGGATCTTGATCTCGACGGTGCCGTCCAGCTCCGGCAGGGACCAGGCCAGTTGGGTGGCGAGCTGTTCCAGACGCCCCTCGTCGGCACCGGGCATGTCCAGGTTGACCTCCCACCGGCCGTCCGCGCCGGTGGCATTGTTGATCATCTCGGTGCGGTCGGGCAGGCCGGAGGCGCCGGCCCGCAGCCACTCCGAAGGCCCTGCGGTCAACCAGCGGACCACCTCGCTGACCCGGCGTTCGGCGGGCACCACCGAGGAGAGGTACCGCTGGTCGGGCACGAGCCGGGTGCGGTCGGAGTTCCAGAAGTAGATGGACTGGGCCTGGTAGTAGCGGCGCAGGGCCTCGTCGCTGAGCAGCAGCACGTTGGGCGGGTCGCTGACATAGAAGCCGGCGTCGTCCTGGCCTGCCGGACCGGCGCTGATCAGCCGGAACTCGTAGGTCGACTCGGTGGCCAACGGCGGCACCAGCATGCCGTTGGCCCGCAGCAGGCCGACCTGCTGGACGGTGATGGTGACCTTCATGCTGTCGACGTCCGGCTCGATCACCGGATCGTCGGTCAGGCGGACCACCGACAGGGCCACCTCGCTGCCCTGCCGCTCCTGCAGGCTGGGCTTGTCGGCCGCCGCGATGAATTGCTTGACCCGCTCGTACGCCCGGTCCGGCTCGCCTGCGGCGGCGGCCAGGAAGTTGCGGACGAACGCCTCGGCGTCGCTCCCGCTGGCCGTCCGGGTCGGCGGCTCGCTGCCCCGTCCCAACGACCAGCTCGCCTCGGCCGCCGGCCCACGCTGCTCGACCTGCACCTCGGAGTGATCCGGGATGCCGCAACCCGCGGTGAGGGCCAGCGCCAGGACGACGCCGAACACGGCACCGCTGACCCGACGCCTCACGACCCCACCTCCGCGCGCTGCTCGGGCACGGTCGGGGTGGCACCGCCACCGGCCGCCGGTGTGACGGTGAGCCCACCGGCCGGCCCCGGGCCGATGGCCAGCAGGCTTCCGGCGGGGGCACCGCCGAACGGCAGCGTCGCGTCGGCCGGCACCAGGCGCAGCGGCGAGGTGGTCAGCCGGTCACCGGCCCGCGCCGGCAGGGTGAGCCGGAACTGGGCACCCTGCCCGGGCGCGCCCCACGCCTCCAGCCAGCCGCCGTGCAGCCGGGCGTCCTCCAGGCTGATCGACAGCCCCAGCCCGGTGCCACCGGTCTGCCGGGCCCGCGACGGGTCGGCCCGCCAGAACCGGTTGAACACCAGCTTCTCCTCGCCGGGCTTGAGCCCGACGCCGTGGTCCCGGACGGTGAGCGCCACGGCGGTCTCGTCCATCCCCAGCGTGATCCGCACCGGCCGGCCCTCACCGTGCTCCACGGCGTTGCCGACCAGGTTGCGCAGCACCCGCTCGACCCGGCGCGGGTCGATCTCGGCGATCACCGGGGCGGACGGCACGTCCAACTCGATCGTCACCCCGACCCGCTCGGCCAGCCCGGAGAGCCGGTCCACCACCCGGTGCACCACCGGCACCAGGTCGGTCGGCTCGGAGTCGAGCACCGCGAAACCGGCGTCGAACCGGCTGATCTCCAGCAGGTCGGTCAGCAGCTCCTCGAACCGGTCCAGCTCGGCCTGGAGCAGCTCGGCGCTGCGGGCCACCGCCGGGTCGAACTCGTCGCGCTCGGCGAAGATCAGGTCGGCGGCCATCCGGACCGTGGTCAGCGGCGTCCGCAGCTCGTGCGAGACGTCCGAGGTGAACCGGCGTTGCAGCCGGGACATCTCCTCCAGCCGCAGGATCTGTCGTTGCAGGTTGGTGGCCATCTGGTTGAACGAGGCGGCGAGCAGGGCCAGGTCGTCCTCGCCGTTGACCGCCATCCGCTGGTCGAGCAGGCCGGCGGAGAGCCGCTGGGCGGTCCGGGCGGCGACCCGCACCGGCAGCACCACGAGCCGGGTCACCAGCGCGGCGAGCACGCCGAGCAGCAGCACCAGGGCGACCCCGGTGGCGACCACGGTGGCCCGGGCCTGACCGGACGTCACGTCCTGCACCGTCAGCGGCACGAAGTAGTAGAGCTCCACCTGGCCGAACTGGGTCGGCACCGGCGTGCCGTAGACCAGGTACTTCGTGTTGTCGTCGCTGGTGAGCCGCCCGGTGACGATCTGGTTGGCCACGTTGCCGTCGGTGACCGCGGCCCGCAGCTCGGGGCTGATCAGCGGCCGGACGTTCACCGACGGCGACGTGCGGGGCTCGATCACCCCGGGGTAGCTGTCCGCGGTGAGGGCCACCACGACGCCGCTGTTCTGCTGGGGGTCACCGCCGGCCAGGTAGTTGACCGTGCCGTCGATGGTCTCCTGGAGCTGGGCCTCCTGCGGCTGACCGTAGAGACTGAACTGCTTGGCCGCGTACTCGGCGCCGTTCGTCAGCCGGAGCTGGACGTCGGTCTTGGCGTTGTCCAGCAGGATGTTGGTGATCTTGTCGGCGATGAGGAACGCGAACCCGCCCACCAGCAGGCTGGAGACCACCAGGGTGATGGTCACCACCCGGACCTGCAACGAGCGCCGCCAGGTCTGGTGCAGCCCGGCGACGAGCCGGGCCGCCCGGCCGCTGAGCCCACGCCACAACTCCCACGCGGCACCTCGCCGGTGGGACGTCGTGTCAAGATCCGGTAGCGGGGAGTTGGTCACAGTGCGACCAGGCTATCCGGTACCCGCCTTGTAACCCACGCCGCGCACGGTGAGGATGATTTCCGGGCGCTCCGGATCCGGTTCGATCTTGGCACGCAGCCGCTGCACGTGCACGTTCACCAACCTGGTGTCCGCCGCGTGCCGGTATCCCCACACCTGCTCCAGCAGCACCTCGCGGGTGAAGACCTGGCGCGGCTTGCGGGCGAGCGCGACCAGCAGGTCGAACTCCAGCGGCGTCAGCTTCACCTCCTCGTCGTTGCGGCTGACGGTGTGCGCCGGCACGTCGATGGAGATCTGGTTACCGGGCGGACCGATGGTGAGCATCTCCGGCGCCGCGTCCTCGCCCCGCCGCAGCCGCGCCCGCATCCGGGCGACCAGCTCCTTGGGCTTGAACGGCTTCACCACGTAGTCGTCCGCCCCGGACTCCAGGCCGAGCACGACGTCGACCGTGTCGCTCTTGGCGGTGAGCATGACGATCGGTACGCCGGATTCGGCCCGGATGGCCCGCGCCACGTCGATTCCGCTCATTCCGGGCAACATGAGGTCGAGCAGGACGATATCGGGCCGGTTGTCGCGGAACGCGGCCAATGCCCGTTCCCCGTCCGCCACGAAGGACGGCATGAAGCCTTCACTGCGCAGCACGATGCCGAGCATCTCGGCGAGCGCAGGATCGTCGTCGACCACCAGTACCCGGGCTCTCATGGGGTTAATGTTTCCATCCCGTCAGTTCGGTGGACTCGGCGTCACCCGGCACGCTACTGCCGGAGTACACGCAGTGCCCAGCACCGGCCGGTTGCACCGCTCGCGCGAGCCACCCCGGGCCGGGCCTGCACCCGGGCGGACCGCGCGTGTCAACATGATCCCCGGGTGCGCCGCCGCGCGCCACCATCCACGCCTCCCAGGAGTACGCGTGCCCGAAGCAGGCCCCATCGCCGTGCTCCCCGGCCGCCCGCTCACCGTCGGTGAACTCCTCGACTCCGCCGTGCTCCTGCTACGCCACCACGCCCCGACGCTGCTCCCCCTCGCCGCCGTACTCGCCGTCGGCGAGCAGTTCCTCCTGCTGCCCCTGCGTACCGCCCTCGGTGTCGGCCCACCACTGTGGTGGCTGCCGAACCTCAACAATCTCGGCGGGTTCTGGCTGCTGCTCGCGCTCGGCGCGGCGACCGAGGCGATGATCGTCGTGCTGCTCGGCAACCCGGCCGCCCGGGCCGCCGGCGGCGCGCTGCTCGGTCACCGCCGCACCGCCCGGCACCTGGTACGCCCGACCGGTGGCCGGTGGGGCGCGACCCTGCTGCTCGCCCTGCTGGTGGGCGCCGCGATGCTGTTCCTGGCCCTGCTCGGCCCGGCGTGGTTCGTCGGATGGGCCCTGCTCGGCGCGGTGGCCCCCGCCCTCGTGCTCGACCGGGTCACACCACCGCGTGCCCTCACCCGCTCCGCCTCGCTCGCCCTGCGGATCGAGGGTCGCGCCGCCGCCCTGCGGACCCTCGGCTACCTGGTCTGGTGGATCCTCCGGGTCGGTCTCGGCTGGGGCATGTTCCTCGGGCTCTCCTCCCTCGGCCTGATCGAGGGCGAGGGCGCCCTGGTCGTCGCCGCGACCCTGCTCTGGGCCGCGGTCAACACCGTCGCGTACGCCGCACTGGCGTGTCTGGACGCCGTCCTCCACCTGGAGACCCGGATCCGCACCGAGGGGCTGGACATCCACCTGTCCCGGGTACCGGCCGACGCGGCACCGGCAGCCCTGGCGGTGCGCGGATGAACCCGAGCCGATGGTGGACCGAGACCACGGCGGCACTCGGCGACCTTGTCCCGCTGCCGCTGGCCGCACTGGCGCTGGCGCTGGTCACGGCCCTGGTCGCGGCCGGCTGGTACACCTTCCCGCGCTGGGTGCCCCGGCGGATTCCCCGACTGCGTCGCCGTACCCGCAACCGGCCGGAGCGCGTCGAGACCGTGAGTGCGGCACCCGCGCCCACCGTCGTTGACGTGCCGCCCTCGGCCGCGTCGCCGGTGGCCGCCTCCGACCTGGCCGACCGGCTCTCCGCCGACGGCCGTTACGCCGAGGCCGTCCGGGAACGACTGCGGGCCATGCTCCACGACCTCACCGACCGGCGCGTGGTCTGGATCCGGCCGGGCATGACCGTCGGCGAGGTCGTCACCGCCGCCAGCGCCAACCGCCCGCCCGTCGGCCCGCCGCTCGCCGCCGCGGCGGACATCTTCTCCGAACTCTGGTACGCCCAACGCGGCGCCACCGTCGACCACGACCACCGGATGCGCGAGCACGCCGACCGGCTGCGCCACGTACTCGCCACCGACGAGTCGGCGGAGGTCACGTGGTGACGCCCCGGGCCACCCGTCGCCGGCACCGGGTGGTGATCCCGGTCGTCCTCGCCGCGCTGCTGTTCACCGTCACCCTGGTCAGTCGCGAGTTCGACCAGCCCGACCAGACCGACCCGGGCTTCCTCTCGCCGGTGTCCACCGCGGACGACGGCGGCAGCCGGCTCGCGGCCAGCCTGGCCCGCAACGGCGTGGTGGTGCAGCGGGAGACCGAGACCGTGCAGGCACTACGGGCCACCCGGGGCACGCCGGCCACCCTGTTCGTCCCGGCACCCGAACTGCTGCACCCGCGTACCGTCGACGACCTCGGCCTGCTGCCCGCCGGCACCCGCCTGGTGCTGGTCGACCCGCCCCGGCGGGTGCTGGACGCCGCCGGGCTGCCGATCCGGCCCGCCGCCCGGCTGGCT
>NZ_SISL01000329.1:0-6588 GCF_004307965.1 Verrucosispora sp. SN26_14.1
GCTGCATGAATTACAGCAGCTTATGAGTTGTTTGCATAACAGAACAAGTCAGCTCAGCCGTTCGGTGTCACACCCTCGACCGCAGCGGCCAGCCACCCCGACCAGGACGCCGACGTCACCACCCGTTCCGGCCGGGTCGCGCCGGGCCACCGACGCGGCAGGAAGCCGTACCGGCCGAACACGCGCAACGCCGCCCGACGCTGGGGACACGGACCATCTAACCGGCAGTCAGGACAACGCCCGTCCGCGCTCGACGGCGTGTGCAGATCAAGCTGCGACTGTGCGGCCCGCAACTGCTCCCGCACCGCCCCCGAGAGGTAGGTGGTCACCGTGTCTCGTCCGTCGGCGTGAACAGCCGCGTGGGTACGAGAACCTGCGTGCGTTCGCCGCGTTGGTGGCGTGGGGTGACCTTGGCGCCCTCGACCCAGATCCACTGCTCCCGCTCGGGCCGGTTCAGCACCAGGCGAACCCCGGTGACCCGCAGCGTCACTGGCCCGTCGGCGGGGCGGTAGCGGTCGGCTGCCTCGATACGCAGCACTGCGCCGAGTCGTACCCGTAGGTCAAACACCACGCCTCCTCGTCGTCCGCCGTGCCGTTCCGGGCGGGCCGGTGGGTTGGGGGTTGATCTGAAGACCGGCGATCTGCGCGAAGACCTCCCTTCGCGCCAACGCCTGCCCCGTGGTCGGGTTGATGGCGTAGCCGGTGAGCCACACCCAGCCGTCATACATCGGCCGATCCCCGATGGAGGACACCCGCAGCCACAGCGCCCGGTCACCGCCGAACTGCACCGACGCCCGGCGGTCTAGGAACACCAGGTCGCCCGGTTCGGGAACACCCGGCGGACGAGGTTCCGGCCTGCGAGGCACCGAGGCGGGCGGGCTCAGTCGGGACCGTTGTTCGGGTCGCGGCCCCATGCCAGCACCCACCCCGGGCCAGCCTCAGCAGGACGCCGTACGACCGGACCCGGCACAGTCCAGGCAGGACCGCCGGGCCAGCGACCGAGTCCGCTCCGCGCTTCGTCCGATCGCGCGGACCTCGGCGCGGGCGAGGGTGTACTTCCAGCCCGCACCGGAGCAGGATTGGCAGTTGGTCGATACGTTCAGCCCCGTCATGAACACAGGCTGTGGCACGAACCGCCTATCGACCCGGAAAATCCTTCCGGGGTCGCTACCGACCGAGGGGAGACAGTGAACCGGTGCCCGGGACCACGAACACCCTGACCATCGGCGAACGCGTCGCCTGGTACCGCCGTCGACGCGGCCTGTCGCAAGAAGTCCTCGCAGGACTCATCGGCCGTACCGCCGACTGGCTCGGCAAGGTGGAGAACAACCGGATCGAGCTTGACCGCCTATCCGTCATCAAGTCCCTCGCCGAAGTCCTGGACATTTCCCTCGGCGACCTCCTCGGCGAACCCTCCCTGCTCGACTGGACTGCTGACAGTGGCACCCAGACCGTCCCCACGCTGCGCGCCGCCCTCATGAACTACCGCGCCCTTGCCCCGTTCGGTGCCGGCACCGACGCGGAGCCGCCCAGCGTCGCCGTGCTCAGGAAAGAGGTCGGCGCGCTCTGGGACGGCTACCAGGACTCGCGATTCGGGTACGTCACCAGCCGCCTACCCGACTTGCTCCACCGCGCCCAGGCCGCCGCCGACCATCACGACGGTGACGACCAGGACGACGCCCGCCGGCTCCTCGGCCTGGCCTACCAACTCACCGCCACCCAGCTCACCAAACTCGGGGAAGCCGACCTCGCCTGGATCGCCGCTGACCGCGGCCTATCCGCCGTACGACCCACCGGCGACCCCCTCGTCACCGGCTCTCTGTTCCGCTCCGTCGGCCATGCCCTACTCGCCACCGGCCGCTACACCGAAGCCGTACGCCTCACCGAAGACGCCGCCGGATACCTCGAACCACACCTCAGCCAGGCCACGCCCGCGCTGCTGTCCGTCTACGGCACCCTGTTCCTGTCCGGCTCCATGGCCGCCGCCCGCGCTAACGACGCCGGCACCACCCGCACCTTCCTCACCGCAGCCGACCAGGCCGCCAGCACACTCGGCGCCGACGCCAACCACCTGTGGACCGCCTTCGGCCCGACAAACGTCGCCATCCACCGCGTCGCCACCGCCGCCGAACTGGGAGACCTACAAGTCGCCATCGACCTGGGCCCGCGCCTTGACACCGCCGGTCTACCCATGGAACGGCGAGTGCGGCACGCCCTGGAGGTCGCCCGCGCCTACAGCTCATGGAACCGGGTCGACGACGCGCAGACCACCCTGCTCGACGCCGAACAGATGGCACCCGAACAGGTCCGCCACCACTTCCTCAGCCGCCAACTCGCCCTCACCTGGGTACGACGCCAACGCGGCAAGCCCTCCGCAGAGTTGGTCAGCCTTGCCCGCCGACTCAAGGTGCTCGACTGACCTCAGCCCGTCTAGGCTGCCCTGGTGACGGCCAACGAGATGCCACCCGTGGCAACCCCACGCGTCGCCGCAGGCGCCCTCTTCCTCAACAACGAAGGCCACGTGCTCCTCGTACGCCCCAGCTACAAGAACCACTGGGACATCCCCGGCGGCTACGTCGAACCCGGTGAATCGCCCCGAGCCGCCTGCGTGCGCGAAGTCGAAGAAGAACTCGGCCTCACCACCCCCATCGGCCCGATGCTGGTCGTTGACTGGGCACCTGCCGAGTACGAAGGCGACAAGATCCTCTTTGTTTTCGACGGCGGAACGCTCAGCCCAGAGCGAGAAAGCGCCATCCGCTTCGTAGACGCAGAAGTCACCGAATGGCGTTACGTGCCCACCGACGACTTGGAGCAGCACGGCCCACCCCGGCTAGCTCGTAGGATCCGGGCCGCGATCGCCGTACACAGCAACGGCGGCTCCACATACGCCGAGCACGGCAATGCTATCTAGGCCACAGTTCGACACATGTTCGGCGCGCCCACAGCAAGATCACGATCGCACATCTCCCTGGTCTCGTCAGTCATCTGGCGAGCCACATGAGTTGGCCATGGGCGCGCCGCGGGCCATCGAGCCGCCGAAGACCAAAGAGCTAGCCGACAGGTCACTCAACGACTGTAAGTCAGAGGTCATAGCCGACCGGAGACGAGCCGGATTCGGACGAGCCAACGAGGACCAAGGCTAGGCCGTCACCGGACCGCCGGAAGCCGATCGCGCCTCACGAATTACGCTATCTGCCAAGACGAACGAAAGCCGCTGTCTGGGCAAAAGGGAGAGCACTCGCCCTCGATCCCAGAATTGCCTAAGCTGGCCAGCATGTCTCCGCAGAGTCCCCGGCTTGATCCAAACCTCGTTAGCAATGCCCTCGGTACAGATGCCGCCCTTCTCGGAGTTGGCACCTTTGGTGACACTTGGAGGGTTGGAGACCGCGCCGTCAAGATCCTCTGCGGAGCTCCTGCCGACCCGCGGCGCATCGAACGCGAGGTGGAGGCACTGCAGCGTGTTAGCCATCAAAATGTTGTTGGCCTCTACGCTTTGACTGACTTGTTCGTAGACGGCCGTTCCTACCCGGCTCTTGAGTTCGAATACATTGCTGGGGGCGATATAGCCGAGAGGATCAACAAGCAAGAGTGGCCCGACCCAGACGAGGCAGAGAGCCTGCTCGCAGCCCTCCTCGCAGGATTGCATGAGCTACATGAGAGCGGAACGATTCATCGCGACCTGAAGCCGGCAAATGTGGCGCTCCGGGATGGAAACTGGCAGAGCCCCGTGATTCTCGATCTCGGACTTTCGAAGCAAGTTGATGCAGCCACGCTGACCGTCTATCCAGGCATCCTAGGCACCCCAATGTACATGGCGCCGGAGCAGTTACGAAGCCAGCCTGCCCACAAGGCAAGCGACCTGTTCGCTGTAGGGGTGATGGTGCATCAGTTACTAAACCGACAGCACCCCTTCTACGACGAAGGCGTGACCTATGAATTTGACCGGATGCTGGAGGCCGTGGAGGCCGGAGCGCGCCCGCTAACGGCGACGGCGCCCGAGGGGTTGCGTCGCGTTCTGGATCGACTACTCTCTGTCCAAGCTCACAAGCGAGGCAGCACCCGGAGCAACCTCCGGATACTGAGGCTGCCCTGAGGGGAGGAAGCCCGTGGAGAGCTTTTGGGAAGAATCGCCTGATGAGTATCCATGGGATGAGCTTGACGAAATCGATGACAGCAGTGCGGAGAGCCAGCCGCCCGTTCAGTACGAGGTGATGGCACTCGCCGAAGAACATCCTGCTTACATCGTGCTCGCTGGCGGCCAGTCGGGAACTGTTGTCTCTACACCGCCAGCTGGCTCAATCACCAGGGCCGGCCTCGCCTCTGCTATCCCCACCAGAGACCAAGCACTTGACGGACGACGCCCCCTCTTCCTGTATCACGCCGGCCAACCGAACTTTGCGCAGGGTAGAGAAGTGCTGAGTCGCCTACATGCGAACCACGGCTCCACACTGGGCCTCGGTGTAGTCACCAGCTTGCCACGTCATGTTCCGAACAAAATTGCAGACGTTTTCAACTGCCAGGTGGCGGCTGTCCGCATCGCCGATCCCGAGGGGTTCTGGGCAGATCGGGGATCGCTCGTCCTTGAGAACGAGGACCCAGCCTTCCACGCGAACGCGAATGCGGGGCAAGCGGCCGCTCGCCGAGCGGCGAACATGCGACAGCGGGCTCCCTACCTCGACCTTATTGGGCAGGAGGGCTTCGTTGAGGAGGTTGTAGCTGCCCAACGCCTTGCAGGGGCAAACGTCGTCCTGACGTCGGGACGAGCGCTAAGTCCTTCGCGTGCGGCGCGGAGCATTGCCGAGCTCATCGATGAGGGGGACCACGTCCATTCCCTCCTCAGGAGCGATGAACGAATGGCGCTGAACATAACCCTGCCGCACGACTTCATGACGAATCGCCCGCTCGCCGAGCTACTTCTAGCGGAGCTACTGGAACGGGATCAGTTTGACACGTGGTATGTACGGGGCCAGTGGCGCTACAACGAAGCCGGCCCGGTACTCCGGGATCCCGACGTCCTCACTTTCTATAAGGAGATCAGCAATCTCGCCGAAGAGGAGGAACGTAAGCTGATTTTCCCCCAATCCGGCCTGACGGGGTGGTACTTCCTGGCACACGGGGCAAGAGGTTTTGGCACAGGCACTACCGGGGCACAGCAGGCATTCGTGCAGTACCGACCCTTCGCTAGGCAGAAAAATATCACGGATGTACAGAGAATTTTTGAGCGCGCTCTCATCCACTCCATCGAGTTCGAGACGCATCTATCGCTTTTAAGCCAAAGAGGTCATGTGTCCTGCGACTGCCGCTGGTGCGAAGCGGTCCATCAGACGGGTGCATACAATAAGGGCACTCTTCAGTGGCATACCTTGTACGCCCAAGGGCAGTTGTGCGCCGCCGCCAAGGGTGTGGACTCTGCCGGGGGAGCACGAGCGGCTGTTAGGCGAATCGTACGGCGTGCCCAGCAGTTCAGAGAACAACAGTCGCTGCTCGGGAAGGACGACCCCAAGCATCTCACGAACTGGTTGCAGCTGCTTTGACCCGGGAACGGTCCGACCCGAACATCGATGACCACTCCCACTCGGACTCACCGAGAAGGTGAAGGCGAGTGACGCGTTCTGCAAGAACTGTACGGGCAACCCGTCGGCTGACTCTTGCAGGGGCCGGCTGATGTACGGTCAGCGAGCCGGATATGTTCAAGCCCGCCATTCCGATGCACATTCTTTGAAAGTGCGTAAGATTGGATAGCGCTGGCCTTACTGCGGCCCCATCGAGGATGACCCACGCCATGTCAGCGCCAACGGCATGGCGTTGGGCTTGCCACAGTGCCCGCTTCCATGCAGCGACCTTGGCCTCCACCGTCACGAGCCGTTGCACAGTCGAACGGAACGTGTGATTCGCTTGCCATTTTCCACGTGCCACCTTCGACACATGTCCTGCAACAGCCAGACAAGGAAGAACATCGGAAGATAAATAGCCAGGCGACATTCCAATCGCCGTCGCCACTTCACCGGTAGAGACAACCTCCGCGCGGCGATCAGCAAGGAAAGTCATTGCAGAAACACCGACCGCATCAACGATCGGCGCCAGCCCTCTGCTGGAACGGCATTCCAGTTCCTCTTCGTCAAATATGGCGAGAACCAGGTCCGGTATTCCGGCGGTGGCCTTGACTTGGAAGAAGTGCTTCACAGCGCCGCCGCATGTTGATGCCAAGATGTCCGCACAGGCCGCCACAGGTGAATACATATCCGCTTCCCTGGCAAAAGAATCTGACATCAACATACAGTAATCCTAATCTCCTTGGGATAAATAGATCAAGATCTAGGGAGTTGCGGCTCTCTGCATTCATTCTATACGGACTACACTAGCGCACTTGCCAAGCTTTGTCGTGCCCCACAAGCAACAATGAGGTACCGATTCAGCTCACCTGCCAACCTTGGCAAGACCACCCTGACCGGCATTTTCGCTGAGCCAGGGCTCTCTCTGCGCCGGTCGGCCGGCACCGCAAGTTACGGAGCCAGACTCGATTAAGGTTTTGTTGAAGGGGCAGCCCGCCGTTCGACCTGGTTGATCATCTGGTTTGACGCCCCGTAG
>NZ_SISL01000033.1:0-27742 GCF_004307965.1 Verrucosispora sp. SN26_14.1
CCGGCTGCCGTCGTCGGCTGCGCGCCGCCACGGCCCGCCGGGAGATCACCGTCGAACTGCGGCACCTGCTGGCGGAGGCGCTCGCGCCCGGCGGCCTCGTGGCCGACCGCGACATCGCCGACATCCGCGTCGAACTCTGGCCGCACGGCTACGCCCGGTACGCCACCTCGTGTGACCGTCCCGGCGACGGCAGTGCCACCACCGACGCCAGACGCCGCCTCGCCGACGGTGTCGGACGGATCGCCGTCGCCGGTGTCGACGTCATCGACCATCCCTTCCTCGACGGCGCGATGGAGTCCGCACATCTCGCCGTCACCCGTCTCGCGAACGGGGTGACCGGCCGATGACGACCCCCGTCCCGCGCCACCGACCACGGCACCACCGACCACGGAGGAACGACTCGACATGAGGTTGCTGTTCAGCAGTCTGCCGGCCCACGACCACCTGCTGGAACTGATCCCCGTCGCGGAGGCCGCGAAACGCTGCGGCCACGACGTCGCCATCGCCGTGTCGGGACGCTTCGCCGCCACCGTCGAGGCGCTCGGCATCGAGCACATCACCGCCGGTCCCGACTGGGTCGGCGACTTCCTCGACAGCCTCGACGGTGACGTCCTTCCCGAGGAGATGGAGGACTTCACGCAGAACTTCATGGCCGAGTTGTTCTGCGGAGAGGCGTGTGTCGCCATGGGCGAGGACGTCTCCCGGGCCATCGCGGACTGGAATCCCGACATCGTGCTGCGCGACACCGGTGAACTCGGCGGCTACCTCGCCGCCGAACGGGCCGGGCTGCCGCACGTCACCGTCGGGGTCCTCGACTTCAACGGCATGATGCTCGGCACGGGCGTGGTCGCCGCGCTCGACCGCCGCCGCCAGCAGTTCGGGCTGCCGCCGGACCCGGACGGCCTGCGGCAGTACGCGTACGGCCACCTGAACATGCTGTCCCCGACCTTCGCGCCGGAGGAACTCGAACTGCCCAACGTGTTCACCGTGCGGGTGGACGGCGTCCGGCGCGGCGAGGTGCTGCCGGAGTGGATCGGCGACCTGGTCGACGACAAGCGACCGCTCGTCTACGCCAGCTTCGGTACGGCGGCCTCGACGATCCCCTCCTACGGGCCCCCGCTGGCCAAGGTGATCGCCGGCATGGGCGCGGTGGACGCGAACGTCATCGTCTCCACCGGCAAGGGACTGGACTGGCACGGAAAGGAGATCATCGAAGGGGTCCCGGTGCCGGAGAACGTCCGGGTCGTCGAGTGGGTGCCCCAGGCGCTGCTCATGCGCTCGATCGACATGCTGCTCACCCACGCCGGCCCGGCCACCGCCCGCCAGGCGATCGTCAACGGCGTACCCGTCGTCGCGGTGCCGCTGCTCTTCGACGCCTTCGAGATCGCCAACCGCTTCACGCAGCACGGCATGGGCGTGCAGTTGGACTGGACGAGTTTCACGCCGGAGGACGTCGCGGCGGCGACGACCACCGTCCTCGGCGATCCGGCGTACCGGCGGGCGGCGCGCCGGTTGCAGGCCCGGACGCTGACGGTGCCGCCCATCGACGACGCGGCGGTCGGGTTCATCGAGCGGATCCACGCCGAGAATCCGCGCCGATGACCGGCACCGGCGACCGGGTGCGGTCGCGCATCGCGGCCCGGATGGCACTCACCGACGAGCGGCTCGACCGTCGACTCGCGCTGTTCACGCCGGTCGACGCCGCCGTGGGCGATCTCGTCCGGGCGATCAGCCGCGAGTTCGCGGCCGGCTTCAACGACACACTGCGGGCGTACGATCCGGTGGCGGTGAGCGCGCGGGTCGACGGCATGGCGGACGACTACCTCGCCCCGTTCTACGTCGAGGGCGCCGCGATGGCGTTCGCCGCGGCGGGAGCGCTGTATCCGGGCCGGGCCCGTACGGCGCACCGCCGGCTGCTCGCCACGCTGCCCGGCCACCGGTATCTGATCTTCGCCGGTTGGGGCTGGTGGTACGCCGTACGGCCCTTCGCCGCGCAGGCGATGAGGCGCAGCCCGCTCTGGCGTCAAGACGGCCTGTTCACCGGTCTCGGTATCGACGGCATGGCGTTCGCGACGTGTTTCCTCAAGGCCGCGCCACCGCGTTTCGACGTTCCCTGCCCATTCCCCGAGGCGGAGTACCAGGCGTTGTGGTCACAGGGTCATGGTCGGGCGCTCTGGTTCGTCGCCGGTGGTCGACCGGAGGTCATCGAGGACCAGGGCGCCCGGTTGGCCCCTGCGCTCCGTCCGGAGCTGTACGCCGGTCTCGGCCTGGCGACCGCCTTCGCCGGGATGCGCCGGATGCGCTGCCTCCCGGCGGCACCATCGGACCAGGAGACCGAGCGACGGGCCTTCCTCCAGGGCCTGGCGTTCGGCCTGACCGCGCGTCGGGAAGCCTCACCCCGCAGTTTCACGCGGTTCCTCGACCAACTCGACCGGTCCGACGCCGGCTGGGTCACCACCGTCACCGACCGGTGCCTCGCGCCACCCGGGCGGGACACCAGCCGCGACGGCGGCTACGTGGCATGGCAACGTCGGCTGCGCACCGAGATCCCGATCCCGGAACGATCGGCATGAGCAGGCCACGGCACGTCTGCGCCATCCGGGACCCGATCCCCGCCTACCGGCAGGGCATCGCGCGGGAACTCGACAACGCCGGCTACGAGACGGCCGAGCCGGGCGACTGCTACGCCTGGATCCGGCGGTTCCGCCGGGCGGCCCACCCGACCGAGTACCGCCTCGCCGTGCTGCTCTCCATCCGCAGTGACTCCGACGTCGACGTGCTCTCTGCGCTCCGGGCGCACGACGAGCAGGTCGCGCTGCTCGCCCTGCTCGTGGACCCCACCGCCGACGACTACCGACGCGCGCTCGACGCCGGGGCCTGGGGTGTCGTCGACTACGCGGCGTCTCCGGACGAGATCGTGGCCGCACTGGAGGCGACGTGGGCCGGCGCCGTCCGGCTGCCCAGGGCGGTCGCCGTCGACCTGCTCAGCCGACCCGCTCCGGCCGAGACGGACCTGTCGGTGGACGAGTCCGACGTGCTGCGTCTGGCGGCGCTGGCCAGCGGATGGAGCGTCGAACGGCTCGCCAGCCACGAGAACTTCTCGACCCGGGCGATGTTCCGGCACCTGCAGGAGCTGTACCGCACACTCGGCGTGTCGAACCGGCACGAGGCCGTGGTGGTCGCCGCCCGGCACGGCCTGCTCGACGGCTCCATGGAGGCCATGCGCCACCGTGCCGAGGACGAGGGTCGTCGTGGGTCCGGCGCCCGAAACGGCACCGCGACCAGGGCGGTGCTGGCCGACGCCCACCGTGCGGATCGGCAGCCGTCCGTCACCGTGCCGGCGGCTCCGAGCCGCCAGTGACGCGGGTCAGGCCGCGGTACGCGCGGCCGGTCGCGGTAGTGGGGTCGGCCCCGACCGCGACTCGCCCGCCACTACGCCGACCAGGCACACCAGCGCGCTGCGCGCCTGCATGTTGACCTGGTGACTGTGCACCAGCATGGCGATCACCTCGCTGACCGGGCACCACCGGAAGCCCGCCGGTGCGTCGCGGTGGTCGATCAACGCGACGAGGTGCCGGCAGCGACTGTGCAGGAAGCGTCCGCCCTCGTCGGACAGGACCGCGTCGAACAGGACCGCCTCGGCCGGGCTGTCGAGCAGAAGGGCCAGCAGCTCCGCCTCCGCGCCGGACCGTGGCTTCTCGCCACCCGCGATCTGCACGGTCGGACCCAACTCGACGTCGTCGACGAGGCCGGGCTCGGGACATGCCTGCATGAGCAGGTGGAGCTCACCGCCACGGTCGGCAACGGCAAGGCCCACCACGCCCAGCCCGACCGGCCGGATCATCGGTTGGCACCACTGGTCGACCTCGCGTCCCGCCGCGTCGACGCTGACCGCGACGACCTCGAAGCCCGTGCCGTCCTCCCGGCGGAGCGCGTCGGCGCCGCGTCGCCAGCCCTGTAGGTCCGGCAGCGCGACGCGGACGGAGACCGACGACTGCCGGGCGCGCTCGGCCGAGAGCCAGCGGGCCAGCGGCCGGACGTCGCACCGGGCGGCACCGGCCAGGGTTCGGGGCAGGACCGGCAGCCGCGCCCCGGACACGGCGAACTCGCCGGGCAGCGTCCACGGCGCACAGCCCAGGACGGCCCGGGTGTCGGCGTGCACGAGGTCGTCGTCATGCAGCAGCGCCAGCAGGTCGGCGAGGTCGATCCAGCGGAAACCCTCCTGCGGCGCGAACCGTGGGGTCCGGACGATCATCACGCGGTTGCGCTTGCGCCAGAACACGCCACCGTGCTCGGACTGCCGCGAGTCGACGACGACGTCCGCCGTCGCCGGATCGAAAAGGTCCAGATACGGGACCGGTCGGCCACCGTGCACCCGTTCCCGGTTGCTCCGGGTCGCCTGCACGGTCGGCGACAGTTGGATGCCGTTGATGTTGCCGGGTTCGGCCTTCGCCTGGACGAGCGCCGCGTAGCCCCGGTCGGAGGGGGTCACCGCGATCGCCAACAGGCCGATCTCCGGCTGGTCGACCATCGGCTGCATCCACGAGTGGCGGCCGTCCTCGGTCCGCACCCGGTGCCCCCGCACGGCGAAGAACCGACCGCTGCCGTGGGTGAGAGCGGGCTCCTCGGCACCGGTGTTCCAGCCCGGAACGGCATCGAGTGGGAGTCGCGACGGCCGCGCGTACCGGACACCGCCCATCGCCTCACGCCAGTGTCGTATCTCGTCGAGCAGCGACGGGTCGGCACGCGACTCGACGAGATGCGACGGGGTGGCCACCCGGCGGTCAGTCAATCCGCACCTCCGGCACGTAACGGATCCACCGGCCGCCCCGCTCGACGAACTCCTGCTCCTTGGCGACGATCTCGTCGGCGTGGTTCCAGGCGAAGAGCAGGAAGGTGTCCGGGTAGTCGGCGAGGTCCTGCGGGAACGCCTCGACCGGGATGCCGGAACCGGGAGTCGTCCGGCCCTGTTTCTCCGGTGTGGTGTCGTAGACGACCGGTAGCAGTCCCGGCCCGATGTCGCAGTAGTTCAGCACGGTGGCGCTCTTCGCGGTGGCGGCGTATCCGGCGACGCTGCGGCCGGCCTGCTGCTCGTCCATGAGGACGTCCCGAAGTTGCTCGCGGCGGTCGGCGACGCCGGCCGCGAACGCCTGCAACCGGGACAGGTCGTGTGTGCCGGTGCGGTCCTCGGTAGCGATCAGCGCGCCGACGGCGGGCGTGGGGGTACGGCCGTCCCGGGCGAGCGTGTAGCGCACCTCGCCACCGTGGACGCCGAGGTGCTCGACGTCCACCAGCGTGAACCCGTGCAGCGCGGCGATACGCGCGACCGAGGTGGCGGAGAAGAGATAGAAGTGCTCGTCGTAGATCTGGTCGAACGAGCCGAGACGCAGCACGTCACCGAGGTAGGGATCCTCGAAGACCACCACACCGTCGTCGGCCAACACCGTCTCCAGGCCCGTGAAGACTCCGCGCAGGTCGGGGATGTGGCACATGGTGTTCGCCGCGTAGACCACGTCGGCGGGGCCGAACTCGTCGCGTACCCGGGCGGCGGTGGTGGCGTCGAACCACTCCGCACGCGCGTTGACCCTGCGGGCCACTGCCTCGTCCACCATGTTCGCCGCCGGATCGATGCCGAGGTGTCGGATGCCGCGTGCGGCGACCGTGGCGAGCATGGTGCCGTCGTTGCTGCCGATCTCGACCACGAAGGGATCCGGTGACTCCAGCCCGGCGACCAGGCGCTCGGCGGTCGCGGCGAAGTGCGACGCCATCCGCCTCGACGACGAGGTGCGGAACGGGTACTCCTCGTGGAACATCCGCTCGACCGGAACCGGATCGGCGAGTTGGACGACGTGACAACCGTGGCAGACCACGGCCCTGAGATGAAGCCAGAATTCGTCGGAGGGATCGTCGGGAATGCGGAATGCGTCGGACAGCGGTTGCCGGCCCAGATCCAGGAACTGCGTCACCGCGTCGCCACAGGCTCTGCAAGGCATGTAGCGGATGCTAGGCGCTGACCGGCGGCTCAGCCTGGCGTCCGTCGTGGATCACGCGGACCGCGTCGTGACCGTGTCGGTCCGCGTCATGGGTGCGCCATCTTTTCTGGCGCGCCTGCCGGATCGACTGGCGCGATTCACCGGTGCCCGATTCCGCGATGCGCTCCTAGGGTTGCGATTACGAGCAATCCTCCGGCCAGAGGCGCAGCAACACCGTCAAGACAACTCGCACGAAAGGGCAAAGAGATGATCAAGATCGGTGACATGCTTCTCGAAGAGCTCGACCGCGACCTCCCCAGCGAGATCGCCGACCCGGCCGCCGCCCTTCGGGGCCGCGCCGGACAGGTGCTCGAGGTGATGACGCCTCGGCGCACCTTCGCCGACGGCAGCCGCGGCTACCACGCGATCGCGCAGACCACGATCGAGGTCGTCGCCGGCAAGGACCCCAACGACACGACGATGCCGCGGGAGCGCTTCGAGTTCCCGGAGTCGCACTGCGTCATCCAGCTCCACGACCCGGTGCTCACGCTCAACGGCGCCCTCCGGCTGGACCTCGAGATCAAGTCCTACCGGGCCGAGGCGACCAGTCAGATCCTGTTCCCCGGGCAGAAGGTGGCTCTCGGCGTCGGGCGGTCGTTCGACGTCAACCTGCCGCCGTCGGTCGGCCGCCTGGAGATCCCGCTCGGGATCGACTTCGCCGCCGGTGAGACGGTGCGCAGCCACCAGATGATCTTCCTGGCCGTCGAGACGCCGATGGGTACGCTGCACAACCCGGACGCGGCGCACATGTTCGCGACGGTCAACAAGGTCCCGCCGATCGGCTTCTCCTACTTCCAGGAGGGCCTCGTCCCGATGGCGAACGCCGACAACGAGGTCGTCGCCATCAAGGTGTTCACCGAGACCGCCCTGCGCCGGGTGGTCACGGACTGACCCGTCGCCGGGCAGTTCGCTCGACGCCGCCGCACCCGCCCTCGGGTGTGGCGGCGCTCGCGGTCGGCTGCTGCGGGGGCAGGTCCGACCGCTCCGAACACTGTCGACAGTGTGGCCTGACCGAGGTGATGACCCTCGACTTTGCCGCTCGGCGACAGACCGAAATGTATGAAACGCTGCTATCGTACGCCTTCGCCCACCGCCTTGCGCGGTGCAGCAACTGACGAGCAACCAACTGAAGGGACAGCCCAACGTGCCGAACCTGAAGAGTGTCACGGCGGTTCTGCCCGTCTCCGACCACGCCGCTGCCGTTGCCTGGTACAAGCAGTGGATCGGGCGCGGCCCCGACGTCGAGCCCCAGGAGGGCGTGGCGGAGTGGCAGATCGCGGAGAACGCCTGGATCCAGGTCTCGCTGGACCCGGAGACAACCGGCCGGACCAACATCGTCATCGGCGTGGACGACATCGACGCCCATGTCGCCAGCCTCGCGAGCGCGGGTGTGACCGCCGGTGAGATTCAGGACTTCGACTTCATCAAGCTGACCGAGATCGTCGACCCGGCCGGCAACAAGGTCAACTTCGTGTGGGAGAACCCGAAGTACGAGCCGCCGGCGGAGTAGGACCGCAGCACGACACCCGTCGACGGGTGTGGATGGCGGCCGGACGTCGAGTCCGGCCGTTCGACCAGGTCGGGGCACCTGGAATCGATCGCGTCAGGGATCGGTTCCGGGTGCCCCGCGTCGCCTTCGGGGACCCGATCCCACCACTTGTGACGGGTCCGTGGGGTGTGTTGATGTGTCACGGGGCTGACCGTTGCCCCCTTGGATGGCAGGAGCCGACATGGCAGCAGAAACGTACGGAGAGGGCTACGCCGAACTCTTCGACTTCGTCTACGGCGCCGAGGCGCCCGACCCGATGGTGGCGACCCTCGCCGACCTGGCCGAGGGCGGCCCCGTCCTCGAACTGGGCGTCGGCACCGGTCGGGTCGCCATCCCCCTCGCCGCTCGCGGGCTCAGCGTGACCGGGGTGGACAGCTCGGCGGCAATGCTGAAGACCCTGGCCGGCAAGCCCGGCGGCGACATGGTGCAGACCACGCTCAGCGAACTGCCGCAGATCGCGGCGGACGGGCGCTACCGGCTCGTCACGTGCCTCGACAACACCTTCCTGCTCCTGACCACACAGGATGCCCAGACGGAGTGTGTGCGCAACGCCGCCGAACTCCTCACCGACGACGGCGTGCTGGTGTTCGAGACCTTCGCCCGAGCACCCGGCGACTTCGGGGTGATGCCCGCGCACATGGGCGAGAACGCCACCGTGCTCTGGGCCTACCAGGTCGACCCGTTGTCGCAGCAGTTCCACATCCGCGAGATCATCTACGGCAAGGACCTGATGCACGTCGTGCCCTTCGACGGTCGCGGGGTCAGCCCGGCCGAGCTCGACCTGATGGCACGGCTGGCCGGGCTGCGGCTGCGTGAGCGCTGGTGCGACTGGGAGCGCAGCCCGGTCGAGTCGGACAGCCCCCTCGTCATCTCGGTCTTCGAGCGCGCCGACCGCTGAGCCGACCCCGCACGAGCGGGTGGCGGCTCACAGCCGGGACAGGACGGCGCTCAGCTCGTCGATCACACGGGCCTGGTCCGACGCCGCCAGCGTCGGATACATCGGCAACGAGAAGACCTCGTCGGCCAGCCGTTCGGTGACCGGCAGCGAGCCGACCCCCTGCCCCAGGTGCGCGAAGCCACTCATGGTGTGCACCGGCCACGGATAGCTGACGTTCAGCGTGATCCCGGCGTCCTTCATCTGTCGGATGATCTCGTCGCGGGCGGGGTGCCGCACGACGTACAGGTAGTAGACGTGCTCGTTGCCGGGCACCACGGTCGGTAGGCCGAGGTCCGTGTCGGCGAACGCCTCGGCGTAGGTGGCCGCGATCGCGCGCCGGGCCGAGACGTACTGCTCCAACCGCGCGAGCTTGCGGAGCAGGATCTCGGCCTGCACCTCGTCGAGGCGGGCGTTGAACCCGGGCGTCTCGACGACGTAGTAGCGCTCCGCCATGCCGTAGTACCGCAGCCTTCGCAGGGTCGCGTCCAGCTGGTCGTCGTCGACGACCACGGCGCCCCCGTCCCCGTAGGCGCCGAGCACCTTGGTCGGATAGAACGAGAACGCCGCCGCGTCACCGAACGACCCGACGATCCGGCCGTCCTGACGGGCCCCGTGGGCCTGGGCGCAGTCCTCCAGGACGCTCAGCCCGAAGTCCTGGGCGACCTGGCGCACCGCCCGCATGTCGACCGCCTGCCCGTACAGGTGCACCGGGAGGATGCACCGCGTACGTTCGGTGACGGCGGCGGCCAGTTGTCCGACGTCCATCAGTTGCGTGTCGTGCCGTACGTCGACGAAGGTCGCAGTCGCACCGACGGCGTCGATCGCGACGACCGTGGGGGCGGCCGTGTTCGACACGGTGATCACCTCGTCGCCCGGCCCGACGCCGAGACCGCGCAGCGCCAGCACCAGCGCGTTCGTGCCGTTGTCGACGCCGACGCAGTGACTCCGCTGATGCTTCGCGGCGAACGCCGTCTCGAAGGACCGCACGCTCGCCCCGAGCACCAGTTGACCCGATCTGAACACCTTGTCGACAGCTTCGAGCAGCTCGTCGCGTTCCGCCTCGTACTCGGTGAGGTAGCTCCACACGTTGATGCTCATACCCGACAAGGCTAGTGCGGCGACCGGCCCAGGTGCGCGCTGACGGACACGCATCCGTAACGAATGTGCCCTGGTCGACGCTCTCCAGCGGTGAGGACAAGATTCGATCATGCCGTACGTCGGAACCGACGCGACGGCGTGGGAGAGGGGGTGCGGTGCGGGGCGAGTTGCAGCGCATCGTGGACGCGGTCGCCGCCCACGTCGGCCGTCCCGCACTGATCGAGGACCGGCGGCAACGCGTCGTCGTCTACAGCGAGCAGACCGGGCTGATGGACGAGGTCCGCCGGGCGTCGATCCTGCGGCGGCAGACCGCCCCGGAGGTCATCGCCTGGCTGCGCGGTCTCGGCATCGCCGACGCCCGCCTGGCGGTACGCACACCGGCCAGCCCGGAACTGGACCTGCTCCCCCGGCTCTGCGTGCCGGTGCGCCACCACGACCTGCTGCTCGGGTTCGTCTGGTTCATCGATCCCGACGGCACCATGACCGAGGTCGACCTGGCCGCCACCGGCCTGCTCAGGGAACTGTCGCTGGCGCTGTACCGGGAGAACCTGCTCGGTGAGCTGGCCGCGCAGAGCGAGACCGAGGCGGCCCGGACCCTGCTGGCCGACAGCCCCGGCAGCCGCGACCAGGCGGTGCGGGCGCTGCTGGAAGCCGGGATGATCCACGCCGACGGTCCCCGGACCGCCCTGGTCGCCCGGCTCGTCGCCCCCGAGGAGCGGCAGCCGGACGAGCGGGCCCGGATCGCGCTGGAACAGTCGCTGGTGGCCGCGCGACGCCGGGCCGGTACGCGGGAGGCGCTGCACCTGGTCCGGCACGACCACGGGGTGCTGCTGCTGCCCGCCGAACCCGCCGCCGGCCGGCCGACGCCGGAGGTGGCCGCCCGGCACCTCGACGACGACCTGCAGCAGGTGACCCGCAGTCTGGGTTCCGTGGAACGGACCGTGGTCGGGGTCGGCCGCACCCGGCCACGGTTGGCCGACGTCGTCGAGTCGTACGTGGAGGCGCTGCACGCCGCGCGGGTCGGCGCGCGACTGCCGGCGTTGGGCCGGGTCGTCGCCTGGTCCGGCCTGGGTGTCTTCCGGGTGCTGGCCCGGCTCGGCGAGCAACACCTCACGGTGGCCGACGTGCACCCGGGGCTGGCCCGGCTGGTGTCCACGCCGGGCCACCGCACGCTGCTGACCACTCTGGAGCGCTACCTGGACCGGGCCGGCAACGCCCACGCCACCGCCGCCGACCTGCGGCTGCACCGGACCACGCTCTACTACCGGTTGCAGCGGATCGAGGAGTTGGCCGGCACCGACCTCAAGGACGGCGGCGAGCGACTCTGCCTGCACCTGGCCCTGAAACTGGCCCGGTTGGCGGAGCGGCACAGCGGCGAGGAGTGACGGTCGACCGACCGGAGGTGACCTCGCCACGTGCCGTGGAGGTGGCCTCCGCTGCTCCGGTCAGCGCAACCGGCGGGCGGGGAACCGGGCCGGCGGGTCGGCGATCGCGTCCTGCGCGGCGACCAGTTGCAGTTCGCGGGTGCCCGCCGCCAGCGTCGCCTCCAGCACCGCGAAGATCGAGGCGGTGGTGCGTTCCAGCGCCGTCGCGGGCGACGCGGTGCTGCGCAGGTGCGCCAGGTACAGCGCGGCGGTGACGTCGCCACCGCCGTTCGGGCTGATCGGCAGCAGCGGCGTGGTCACCGCCCAGGCGCCCTCGTCGGAGACGGCCACCACCTCCAGGCTGTCGGGTGGCGCGTCACCGTGCAGCACGCTGGTGACCAGCACGTGTCGGGGGCCGGTGGCGCGTACCACGTCGACCGCCGCCAGCACCTCGTCGAGCGAGTCCGTCGACCGGCCGGCGAGGAACTCCAGCTCGAACTGGTTCGGGGTGACGATGTCGGCCCGGGGCACCACCACGTCGCGCAGGTACTCGGGAATGCCGGGCCGGACGAACATGCCCCGGCCGACGTCGCCCATCACCGGGTCGCAGCAGTAGACGGCCTCCGGGTTGGCGGTCTTGACCAGGGCCACCGCGTCGAGGATCACCGCGCCCATCGCCGGGTCGCCCTGGTAACCGGAGAGGATCGCGTCGGCGTCACCGAGCACCCCGCGATCGGCGATGCCGGCGATCACCTCGGCGACGTCGGCGGGCGCCAGCAACGGCCCCCGCCAGGCGCCGTACCCGGTGTGGTTGGAGAAGTGCACGGTCAGGACCGGCCAGACCTCGTGCCCGAGCCGTTGCAGCGGGAACACGGCGGCCGAGTTGCCGACGTGGCCGTAGGCGACCGAGGACTGGATCGACAGGATCTTCACCCGTCCATCATCGCGCCTTCCGCTCCCCCGACGCCGCAGGGGTCACCCTTCGGCCAGGTCACGGCCGCGCTCCGGATGGGGGGCCACCGTGCGGCGGCCCCCCATCCGGCCGGTCCTACTCGAAGAGGGACAGGGTCAGCGTCGAGGTGTACTCGCCCGCGGCGACATCGGCCGGGGTGCGCAGGAACAGGTCGGCGTCGACCGAGTACGCGCCACCGGCGACCGCACCGGAGTCGAACGTGGAGACCAGCAACTCCTGGTCGACCAGACCCACGTTGTTGCCCGGCTGCGTCGGCTCGTCCAACACCGTCACCACCTCTTCACCCTCGCTGACCAGACCGGTGTCGCCACCGTCGACCAGGCGCGGCTTCCAGCCCAGGTGCCCCGCACCGATCGGCTCCTGACCGTCGGCTCCGGTGAAGTCGGTGGCACTACCGAGCACCGCCCACGCCGCACCCGAGGGCACCTCGTCGGCGGTCCGGGTGTCGGTCACCGTCACCGTCGGCAGACCACCCACGAACTGCCGCACCAGCAACGTCGACCCGTCCTCGGTCAACGCCACCGAGTCACCCGCGATCGACATCGCCAACACACCCGGCTCCACCAACTCCTCGATCTCCACCGTGACCGTCACGTCACCGGTGTCACCCGGATCGGCCGACACCGGCGCGGCCATCGCCACCGACCCGACCAGCAGGGCCCCGGCGGCACCCGCCGCCAACAGCCGCCTGCGATTGTCCGTTCTCATCTGCATCTCCGTGTCGTTCGCGGTCACTGGGCTTGGCGAGGGTCGGCGGCACAGTTGACCGCAGCGTGGTCGGCGGTGACGACGGTGGTGACGCTCTCACCGTCGACCGTGCCGGTGGCCCGGACCGTCGCGCTGCCGGACGGCACCGACGCGGCACGGGTGGTGAACTGCTGGAACGCGCTCGCACCCGGCGCCACAGCCGACACCGACCGCTGCCCGTACGCACTCTCCAGCACCACGTCCACCGCAGCGTCGTGGTCGTTACGCGCCTGCACCGCCACGTACGCCTTCCCCGCCACACACCGCGTCTGCACGGTGACCGTCACCGGCACCTCGGGCCGGACGCCCGGGTCGTCGGCGAACACCCGCCACTCGGTGACGGCGACCGCCGAGTAGGTGGTGCCGTTGCCGTTGGCCTGGATGGTGGCCCGCACCCTCGACGTGGTCACCGGGTCGAAGGAGACGGTGTTGAACGCGGTGGTGCTGGTGCCGTACGGGGAGGCGCCGGTCACGTCACGCCAGGCCGAGGTGGTGGCGTCCCAGTACTGCAGCACCCACCCGTCGGGCTGGGCGACACCGTCGCCGGTGCCCCGGTTGGAGTCCCGCCAGAACTTCAGCTCGGTGCCGGTGATCCGCACCGGGCGGTTCCACTCGTACTGGATCCACTGGGTGGCCGGGCGGGTGCCCGACCAGGTGCCCCAGATCTGCGCCTGACCCGGGTTGGTCGGGTCGGCACCGTCGTTGAGCGCGGTGAGGCTGTTCCAGCTCGCCGTGAACGAGGCGGTCGGCGTGCCGATCGGCCCGATGTTGCCGGTGAGCGGCCCGGACAGGTCGGCCGGGATGGCGACCGTCCGGGCGGTCTCCAGGTTCCCGGCCACGTCGACCGCCCGGTACGCCAGCGTGTGCCGGTTCGCGTCGGGTGCCGGGACCGCACCGTCGTACGTGGTCCAGGCGCCCGTGCCGATGGCGTACTCGATCCGGGCGACGCCGGAGGTGGCGTCGGTCGCGGCGAGCGTGACCGCCCGCGTGGTGCTGTTCACGGTGGCGGTGCTGACCGGTGCGGTGGCGTCGACGCGTACCTCCAGGGAGGCCGGGTCGGAGACGTTGCCGGCGCGGTCGGTGGCGGTCGCGGTGACCGTGTGCCGGCCGTCCCCGGAGACGGTGACGTCGACCGACCGGACGTCGGTGGTCTCGACCGGCGTGTCCGAGCCGACCCGCGTGGAGATGGTCATCCGGCCACCCCGGTCGTCGACACCGGCGGCCCGCACGCGCACCGTGGAGCGGAACCAGCCGTCGCTGCCGGCGCTGCCGCTGGGCGTGAGCGTCACCGTCGGTGGCGTCACGTCTCCCTCGGTGTCGTCCGGCGAGATGACGGTGACCTGCGCGGAGACGCGATCGGCGGCGTAGCCGAGCACGGTCCCACCGATGGTGAACGTCCGGGGCTCGGCGACGTCCGCGGGCGCCACCTCGTCCCAGTAGACCGGCACCCGCAGCGTCTGCGCGCCGAACGACACCGGCAGCGTGTCCGGCAGGTCGGTCTCGCCGACCTCCACGGTCATCGCCGGTGCGCTGACCGACTCCGGCTGCGCGGCGAGGACCTTCCACTCCTCGACCGCCACCCCGGAGTACGTGCTGCCGTTGGTCGACGCGTCGAACACCGCGCGGACCTGGGTGGTGGTCACCGGGTCGAAGGTGGTGTTCTGGAAGCCCTGCGTACCGGTCGGGAAACCGCTCGGGTTGGGCACGTCGGCCCACTGCCCGGCCTCCAGGTTCCAGTACTGCATACGCCAGCGGGCGGGCGCGGCGACTCCGACGCCGGTGCCCTGCGGCTGGTCGTTCCAGAAGTCGATCTGCGAACCGGAGATCCGCATCGGCTGGTCCCAGCTGTACTGCACCCACTGCTGCGGCGGATTGTTGCCGGTCCAGGTGCCCCACATGTCCGGCGGCAGCGGGTTCGACCGGACGATCTCGTCGTTGAGTGCCTTCACCCAGTACTGCACCGGCACCGGCTCGTTGGAGACGGTGACCCGGGCCTCCTGGGCGATGTTCGGCCGGGGCGTGAGGTCACGTCCCGTGGCCGGGGTCGGCGTCACGAGCTTCATCCGGGGCGGCGTCAGCGAGTCGTCCCACTCGACCGGGTCGATCGCCACCGAGCGCCGGAAGTGACCGCCGCCCACGGCGTCGGCGGTGTGGTACGCCAGGTACCAGGTGCCGTTGAACTCCAGGACACCCGGATGGCTGGTGGTCGAGGAGACCGGCCGCAGGAAGGTTCCCCGGTAGGTCCACGGTCCCTCCGGCGACGCGGCGGTGCCGTAGGCGAGACAGGCGTGGTAGTTCGCCGGGGTGCACTGCGAGGTCGGGCCGGCGTTGTTGCCGGCGTACGCCATGTAGTAGGTGCCGTTGCGCGTGAAGATCCAGGCGCCCTCGAAGAAGCCGGTCAGGCCGGTGACGGTGCGCGGGGTGCCGATCGGGGTCTTCATGTCCTGCTGGAGTTCGAGCATCCGCAGTTGGCTGAAGGAGCCCCACCAGATGTAGACGCGCTGGTTCGGGGCCTCGCCGTCGACCAGGATCGTCGGGTCGATGTTGTGGATGGTGTTCGGCGTGGGCACCCGCTGGGAGATGATCGGGCCCCCCGCGTGGTCGGTCCACGGGCCGGTCGGGCTCTCCGACACGGCCACCCCGATCGCGAACCGGTCCGACGCGGTGCTGGTGCGTTCGTGGATGGGGACGTACCAGTAGTAGCGTCCGTCGACGCCCTGGACGACCTGGCCGGCGTACGCACGGCCGGGGGTGGCCCAGGCGAAGACGGCCTCCGGGCGCATCAGCGACGGGTAGTGGGTCCACTCCCCCGCCTCGACGTCGGTGGTCCGGAAGGCACCCCACTCGTTCATGACGAAGTCGTTGGTGGACGGTCCGGCCTGGTCGTGGCCGGTGTAGACGTAGAGCTGGTCGGCGTCGGTGTCGTTGCCGGGGGCACCGGCCCGCACGACCATCGGCGCCGGGTCGGCGGAGTAGTAGCTGCCGTCGCCGAGGATCGGGTTGACCGTGGTGGTGAAGGTGTACGACGGGGGCTCGGCGGCGTGTGCCGGACCGGCGACGCCGGTCAGACCGCCGGCGACGAGCGCGACGGACGCGGCCACGGCGATCGCCCTGCGCCATCGGGGCGACGGCCGGGTGGAGGGTGGGGCGGCGCCGCGTCCCACGGTGGTGTTCACGGTGTCGATCTCCTCACTCGTGCGCGGGGGTGGTGGCGGCGCCCCAGGCCGGGCGCCGCCACCACGAGGGGTCAACCGCAGGTGAGCGCGCCGAACGGCGCCTCGAACTCGACGGTCACCGGCTCGCCGTCGACGGTGCCGGTGGCCTTCACCGTCGCGGTGCCGGCCTGCACCGAGGTGGCGCGGGTGTTGAACGCCTGGAAGGCGGCCTTCCCGGACGCCACGTCGGCGACCGTCCGCGAGCCGTACGCCGTGATCAGCTCGATGCGCAGCGGCACGTCCCCGGCGTTGTGGGCGTTGACGGAGACGTAGACGTTCCTGCCGGTGCAGCGCGTGCTGGCCTGCACCTCCACGTCCCAGACCGGGGTCTGGGGCGGGTCGCCGACGGTGAGGGTCAGCGTGGTCCGGGTCGCCCCGGCCTGGCTGACGTACGGGGGCAGGATCAGGTCACCGATGATCGTGTAACGGCCGGGGGTGTTGACGATGCGCTCGTCGAAGTCCCAGTCGACACCGATGGCCTGGTTGTCCCGCGACCCGTCGTTGTAGGAGACCTCCACCTTGTCCGGCAGGAACGGCAGCTCGCCCACCTCGACGGACTGTTCGAAGGTCTCGGCGCCCTGGATCGAGATACCGCCGGTGGACATTTCCGGCCGTACGTAGATCCGCGCCTCGGCGATCAGCCCGTACGCGTCGTTCGTGCCGTAGACCACGAACGGGTCGACGTTCGGCTCGGCGACCTGCTCGGGCGTGATCTCCTGCCAGTTGAACGCGACCTGGCCGCGCTCGCCGCTGGCGTAGACGGCGTCCAGCGTGCTCGGCAGTGTCGGCACGTCACCGACACCGGTGCGGATGAGCACCGGGGACCGCACCGAGTCGACCGTCTCGCCGTTGGCCCGCCAGCGCAGCACGCCGGTGCCGGCACCGCTGCCCTGCACGCCCCAGATGCGGATGCGAAGGTAGCTGGTGGTGATCGGCGTGAACTCGAAGCTGTTGAACCGGTTGGTCGCCAGCCCGCCGGCGTACGTGCTGCCCTCGGCCAGCGTCACCGGCGTCCAGGTGGTGCCGTTCTCCGAGGTCTCGATGGCGTACGTGCCGGCGTTCGGACGGCGGGTGCCGCCGTTGTCGTCGTACCAGTAGATGTCGGTCGAGGAGAGTCGCACCGGCGCGCTCCAGCGGTACTGGATCCACGCCTCCCGTGCGGTGCTGGTGCCGTTCTGCGGTTGGCCCCAGTTGCCCCAGCCGCTGCCGGCACCCGGGTTGGAGTTGGTCGGCGTGGTGGGCTCGTTGACCCGCGAGTGGTTCTCCCACGATGCCGTGCCACTGGTGCTGATCGTGGCCGAGGCACCGAACTCCGCGGTGACCTCGCGCTCGGCCAGCGTGACCGACACGTTCGCCGTCGACCGCTTCTCGCCGTCGTCGGCCCAGAACCGGAACACGTAGTCACCGGCGACGGTGCCGGTGACCCGGGTGGTCAGCGCCCGCGCGTCGGCGAAGATGACGCCCGCGCCCTGCGGCGTGGAGACGGTCTCCCAGCCGAAGGTCAGCTCGCTGTCGTACGGGATGCCGTCGTCGGCGGCCGTGGCGACGAGCCGGGTGGAGAGGTTTCCGTCCGCCGAGCCGTCCCGGTTGGCGGTGACCTGTGGCGCCTGGTTGGTCACGTCCGGCACGTCCCGCCCCGACTCGAACACCTGGATCTCGCTGATCGCGGTGAAGTGGGTCGGGTTGTTGGTGAAGGTGACCCGGAGCTTGTCGGTGGTGACGGTGTCGAACAGCGCCTCGTTGAACTTCGCCGAGGGCACGACCGGGTTCTTGAACTGGTCCGGCACCTCCTTCCAGCCGCCGTTGCCGTCGGGCACCTGCACCCACCAGCGCGCCGGCTCGCGGTAGCCACCGGCCTGCCGGTCGCTGACGAAGAAGACCTTGACGTTGTCGAGGCTCTTGGCCGCGCCCAGGTCCAGCTCGATGTAGCCGTTGCGCTCGGTGGTGCCGTAGTTGCCCCAGTAGGGTTCGTTGGCGGTGATCCCGTCGGTGACGGCCGCCAGCGACACCGGACGCTCGGTCTCGGAGATGGCGCCGGGCGTGTAGTTCATCGAGGTGGTGCTCCAGCCGGGCGTGTGGAACTGCCGCCACGGCGTGGGCCGCACACCCTGCTGGGTGTACGAGGAGCTGAGCTGGGCGCCCTGCGCCAGGTTCGGCGCCTGCTCGGTGAGGTCGATACCGGCCGTCTTGAGGTAGCCGACGACGCGGTCGTCGGAGATCGGGGTGTCCACCGCGCTCGGGAAGTCGGCCCCGGTGGTGGCGGTGAAGGTGACGGTCACGCCCTCCTCGGCCTGCACCTGGTTGGTGTTCGGGTCGTAGGTGACCTTGCCGAGCTTGTCGGTGGTGACCTTCTTCTCGCCGTTGAGGAAGAGGCTGTAGCCGGCGCCCAGGCCGTACTTGCTGCCGTCCGGGTCCCAGACGATGGTGACGTCCTGACCGTGGTACCGCAGGTTGTTGACCATGAAGTGCTCGTAGCCGAACTGGATCGGCCACAACTCGATTTTGTCATCGGAACGCGGCTGGATGCCGCCCATGTCCTCGATGAAGATGTAGTTCATGTTGCCGAGCATGATGTGGTTCTGGTTGTTGCGGTTGTAGGAGCGCGTCGTCGGGTTCCAGTTAGAGTAGTACTCCGCCTGGTTCGCGACCCGCATGTCGGCGTTCGGGTAGATGCTCCACGCCATCCAGTCCAGCAGCCGCTTGGCGTACTCCGGGGTGATGTACTTCTGCTCCGGGTCGTAGTGGCGCAGCGCCGACCGCACACCGCGGTACTGCACGGTGAAGTTGATGTTCGAGAAGTTGTTCGAACCGCCGATCCCGTACGCCGACCGGTCGTACTGGTTGGCGGTGTAGAACGGGAAGATCGGGAAGTTGTCGCCGTAGGTCAGGAACCGGAACCCGTCGACGTACTTCTCCCACTGGTCGGTCGGGATCAGGTTCTCGGCGTAGATGTCGTAGAGGTTCGTCTCCTTGGCCGGGATCAGGTTCCGGGCCGAGGCGGGCAGCGGGTTGGCCCGCCCGTTCGCGGTCGCCGCGCTGCTCGCGCCGTGTGACGTGCCGGACAGGAACATCCGCATGTCCGGGCTCCAGAGCCGGGTCAGGATCGCGTCCCGGATCTCGTCGGCGCTGGCCCCCATCGCGTCGACCTTGGCCTGGTCGGCGTCGGAGAGCTGGTAGAGCTGCCGGGCCGCGTCGAACGCGCCCCACACGTACGCCGACTCCGGGCGCTCGATCGTCCGCGCACCCGGTGCCCCGGTGTTCACCTTCGGGAAGCCGAACGTGATCGCGTCGGCGTCGTTGCCCGGCATGTAGTTGGTGTCGTACGCGATCAGCTTGTCGTCGTTGCCGTCGTAGTGCTCCAGCTGACCGACGCCGTCACCCTCGAAGTACTGGGCGAACTTGCGGGCGACCTGCTTGCCGCCGCCGTGCACCTGGTACGCCTCGAGCCCGGCCGTGCCGAGGTACTGCGAGTAGTGGTTGTTCCAGCTCGTGTGCCCCGGGCTGTCCAGGAAGGCCGACGAGCCGGACAGCTCACCGATGTTCAGGATCTGGCCGTACCCCAGATAGGGCGTCCGCAGCCACTTGGTGTCCTGAAGGTGCATCGGCTGGGTCAGCGCGACCGAGTTCTGATAGAGGTTCACCCCCTCGATCGTCGTGGGGTACTGGTAGACGTGGCCGGAGGCGTTGGCGTCGAGCGAGTTGTAGCGCTCGCCCCACCAGCGGTACACGATCGCCTTCTCCATCGCCGCGTCCGGGACGTTGATGTACGGCACGTCCTGGGCCCACTGGCGGTGGAAGGCGGTGATGCCGGTCCGCACGGCCACGCTCGGCGACAGGCCGGCGTACTCCTGGTAGCTCTCCACCGTCTCGGGCAGCGTGGCCGAGGAGACCGCGCCCACCACGGACAGCGACAGCGAGCCACCGGCCGGGACGGTGATCTCGCGGTCCAGGTTGCTGCCGGTACGCGTGAAGCCGGAGCCGGTGAGGTCCACCCGGACGGAGTCCCACGGGGTGTCGACGAGCCCGTTGTTCGAGCCGCTGGTGATGGTGCGGGTGCCGGTGAGCGCGCTGTCGCCCGCAGCCTGGGTGGCCAGCGGCGACGCGGCCCGGACGGTGAAGGTCGCCGCCGAGCCGCCCGGGTTGGTGAACTCGATGGCGGTGACCGCCACGTTGTCGTAGGTGATGAACTTCGTCAGGTCGGCGCGGACCCCGGTGGAGCCGATGGTGTAGCGGCTCCGGGCGTGGCTCGGTGCGTTGAACCGGTTGGCGTTGACCTCGGACACGGTCTGGCCGGGCACCGTGACGGTGTAGAGGTTGCCGAGGTTGTTGGGGCCGCCGACGAACGTGTTGCCGGCGAAGCCCATCACGGTGAAGTTGTTGTTGCTGGCGCCGCGCATGTAGAGGGTGCGCCCTCGGGTCATCAGCACCGCTGACCCGAGCGTGCCGCTCACTCCGAGGATGCGGTCGAGGTAGTAGTCGGTGCCGCCGGCGGCGAGGTCGGCGTCGAAGACGGACTGGTGCATGTTGCCGGCGGTGAACGGTACGCCCGGCCGGAGCTGGTTCACGACGTCGCCGACGTTGCTGTAGGTCGGGTCGCCGATGTCCATGACGTGGTTCTGACCGTTGGTGTGGACCCCGACGTCGCCCTCGTTACCGGGCAGGATCGGGCCGGCCGCGTGGGCCGGGGACGATACGGCTACCGTCCCCGACACCACGAGCGCGGCAAGGGCGCCCCAGAGGGGCACCCTCCGCACGCGTCTGCGGATCATCTTCTTCCTCCTTGATATCGGTGCGGGCGGGCGGGTGAGGCGGTCCCCCACGTCGCACCTCGGTGGTGATTCGAGCGGCTCGTGGTGCTGTCGGCGCGGTTCGGACAATCCGATGTGAGCGTTAACATCAGCTCCGCCCCCGGCCCTGCTCCGGCAGGTCACCGTCGACGGGGATCCAGACCCGCATGGTCGAGGGCCCACGGTTGGCCCAGGCGTGGTACGGCACCAACGTCACCTCGTCGAACACCTCGACGGGCGCGGGCGAGGACTCGGCGACGTCGGCCCGGTAGGGCCATTCGTGGTCGTGCGGGCGCACCCGGCGGCACCGCACCACCACCCGACCGTCGACCAGCCGGGGCGGTTGGCTGGTGTCTATCCGTAGCTCGTCGACGCTCGTCACCCCCGGCACGTCCACCGACTCGATCGCGAACACCAGCGGACCGCGCTCCACCGCCACACAGCCCCGCACCGCGTCGATGCGGCTGTCCGGATGGGTGAACCGGGGCGCCATCGGCAGGGCGAGGACGACCTCGTCGCCGCGTTGCCAGGTGCGCTGCTCGGTGACCATGCCGGGGGCGACCGGTCGGGTGGCTCCGGCCACCGTGACCGTGGCGCCGTCGACGGCCCAGTCCGGCACCCGCAGCGACAGTGACCACGGGCGGTCGTCGTCGCTGTCGACGCGTACCCGGATCTCGCCGTCGTGCGGGTAGTCGGTGGTGATGACGAGGCACCGCTCCCGCCCGTCGGGAAGGCGGTGCGCGATGGTGCCGGGCAGGTACTGGTGCAGGTGCAGACCCTCGTCGTCGCAGGTGGCGGCGTACGCGCCGAGGCTGGCCACGGTGCGGGCCACGTTGGTCGGGCAGCACGAGACCTCGAACCACGGCGCCCGGAGCGACGCCGCCGCGCGCAGGCTGGGCCGGTCGGCGTCGGGCACCGTGCCGAGTTCCCGGCGGTGCAGCGTGTTGGTGTAGAAGAAGCTGCGTCCGTCGGTCGACGGCGAGGTCGACACCACGTTGAACAGCGTCCGTTCGATGAGGTCGGCGTAGCGGGAGTCGCCGTCGGCGAGCAGCAGCCGCCAGGCCAGCATCACCGAGCCGACACCCGCGCAGGTCTCCGAGTACGCCCGGTCGGGCGGCAGCATCCAGTCCTCGCCGAACGCCTCGTCCTGGTGCCGGGAACCCTGCCCACCGGTGACGTACGTGCGGCGGGTGACCGCGTGGTGCCACTGACCGCGTACCGCGTCCAACAGGCTGGCGTCCTTCAGCTCGACCGCGACGTCGACGGCACCGGCGGCCAGGTAGTTCGCACGCACCGCGTGCCCGCGCAGCACGGTGGCCTCCCGGATCGGGGTCTCGTCCTGGAAGTACTCCCGACCGAACTCGATGTCGGCGAGCCGACCGTGGCCGCGCCGGTCGACGAAGAGCGCGGCCTGGGTCAGGTAGCGGTCCTGACCGGTGGTGCGGGCCAGTTCCACGAACGCGGTCTCGATCACCGGGTGGCCGCAGACGCTGTCGATGCCGTCCACGCCGAACGTCTCGCACACGTGGTCGGCGGCCCGGCAGGCGATCTGGAGCAGGCCGTCGTCGGCGTCCGGCCGGGTCCGGGCCCGGGCCACGGCGGCCTGGACGAGGTGCCCGACGCAATAGAGTTCGTGCCCCCATTCGAGGTCCGACCAGCGCGGTTCCTGCCCGGGTCGGCCGAACTTGGTGTTCAGGTATCCGTCGGGCTCCTGCGCCGCGCCGACCCGCCGCACCAGGGCACGGAACCGCGATTCGAGATCCGGGTCGGCGGTCCGGCCGATCTCCCACGCCAACGCTTCGAGGAACTTGTAGATCTCCGAGTCGGAGAACTCGCGTCCGCGCCGCTCGCCGGCAAGGTCTCCCGCCACGGCCAGGTCGAAGTTGCGGACCCAGCCCTCCCGTTCGAGCCAGTGCGCGATGTGGTCGAGGGTCACCCCGTTGACCGACTGGCGCTCGGCCCAGAATCCGCCCGCGATCCGGACCTCCCGCAGGTCGAGGGGGCGCAGGCGACCCCGGACCGGCAGGACGGGTGCGGCCGGATGTGCGTTGCCGCTCATGGTCATCCTTTCAGCGCGCCGGACATGAAGCCGCGCACGTAGTGTCGTTGCAGCAGGAGGAAGAGGACGATGCACGGCAGGGCGAGGACGACGACGCCCGCTTCGGTCGCCCCGTAGTCGACGACACCCTGCACCTGGCCGCGCAGGTTCGACACGGCCAGCGGCAGCGTCATCTTCTCGGTGTCGTTGATCAGGATCAGCGGGGCCATGAAGTCGTTCCACGCGGCGAGGAAACCGAAGAGACCGACGGTGATCAGACCCGGTTTCACGGCGGGCAGCAGCACCCGCCACAGCGCGCTGAACGACGAGCACCCGTCGACCATCGCGGCCTCGTCGAGTTCGCGGGGCACCGCCTCGAACGAGATGCGCATCAGGAAGGTGGAGAACGGCAACTGGAACATGGTCAGCACGAGCGCGACGCCGACCAGGGAGTTCTGCAACCCCACCTGGTTGAGCAGCACATAGAGCGGGATCAGCAGCGTCGCGTACGGGACCATCAGGATGGCCAGGGTGAGCAGGAACAGGATGTTCTTGCCGGGGAAGCGGAACCGCGCGAAGGCGTACCCGCCGAGGAACGAGATCAGCAGCGTCAGCGCGACCGTGAGCAGCGAGACGAACGCCGAGTTGCCGAGGTAGCGCCAGACGCCGGCCTGGTAGGCGGCCAACGTCTGGTAGTTGCCGATGCCCCAGCCGTCCACCTGGTTGGTGCCCGGTTGCGGGGAGACCGAGGCGACCGCCGTCCAGACCAGCGGTGCCAGGAAGATGAGGGCGACCGAACCGGTGAACACCCAGTACGGCGTCCGCAGCGCGATCCCGGCGATGGTGGTGCCGCTCGGCTTCCTCGGCCGCGACGGCTCCGGTGCGGACGGCGGTGTCCCGTCGGCGACGGTCTCTGTGGTGCGGGAAACGACGGTCATCGGATCAGTTCCCCTCGGACCGGAAGGCGCGCATCTGCAACGCGTTGATCATGATCAGGGCGACCAGCACGATGACGGAGATGGCCGCCGCCACCCCCAGGTCGTTCTGCCCCTGGAAGGCCACCATGTAGATGAGCTGCACGACGGTGATCGTGCTGTTGTCCGGGCCGCCCTTGGTCAGGATGTAGAACTGCTCGAAGGCGAGCAGGGAGCCGGTCACGCAGAGCACGGTCGTCAGCGCCAGGGTGGGGCGCAGCAGCGGCAGCGTGACCTTGCGGAAGGTCTGCCAGCGGCTCGCCCCGTCGGTACGCGCCGCCTCGTACACGTCGGCGGGGATCCCTTGCAGGCCGACCAGCATGAGCACCATGTAGAACCCGGCGTACCGCCACACGATCAGGAAGGTCGTCGAGAACAGCGCCGCGTTCGGGGAGCCGAGGAACGTGATGCCCAGGCGGTCCATCAGCGGGGCCAGCGGGCTCGCGTACGGCGAGTAGATCACGTAGAACAGCAGCGACGCCGAGGCCAGGCCGAGCGCGCTGGGGATCAGGAACGAGGCCCGCAGCAGGTTGTTCCACCGGCTGGACTCCTGCACCAGCAGGGCCAACCCGAGAGCGAGCGTCAGCAGCAGCACGGTCGCGAGCGCCGTGTACTTGAGGGTGAACACCACCGAGTCGGTGAAGAAGCGGTGCTCGACCGCCTTCACGAAGTTGTCGGGCGCGTTGAACCCCTGGTCACCGGTGAGCAGCGGCCACCGCGACAGCGACATCTTGATGACCAGCAGCAGCGGCACGGCGAACAGCAGCGCCACGAAGACCGCGGTCGGCATCGCGTAGAGCCAGCCGAGCAGTGCCTGACGACCTCGGGGACGGGCGCGGCGCCGTGTCGCCGCACTGGGCGGGCGAGACGGTGCGGTGACGCTCATGGGACCTCTCGTTTCCTTCGCTGACGGACCGAACGTGGGCGCGGCGGGGGCGGGTGCCGACCGGTAGGGACTCCTCGGGCGGCACCCGCCCCCACCGGGTACCTACTGCTTCAGGACGGCGGTGATCTCGCCGTTGTCCTTCGGCAGGTCGCCGTTACCGTTGAGCACCTGGTTGCGGACGAGAGTCAGCCACGGGCTGTTCGGCGCGTTGAACGCCTGCTGGAAGTTGAGCGCGACCGGGGTGTCGCCCTGACCGGCCACCTCGTTGATGGTCACCAGGCGCGGGTCCTCGGCGGCGTACTTGTTGTTGGCCAGGTCGGCGCGGGAGACCACGTCCTTGTTCTTGGCCAGCACCTCGACCTGGGCCTCCTCGGACATCATCCAGCTCAGGAAGTTCCACGCCTGTGCGGCCTTCTTGGAGTCCTTCGAGATGCCGACACCGTCGCCACCGACGAAGGTGGAGGCGCCGCCGTTCGGGCCGGGGATGCCGGCGACACCGGCGTCGAACGGCGTCGAGGAGAGCAGCGTCGCCGGGTAGAACATCAGGCCGACCTTGCCCTCGGTGAAGGCGGCGGTCCAGGTCGGACCGGTCTCCCCCGCCGAGGCGGGCAGCACGGCACCGGAGCGCCACAGGTCCTGCCAGGTGCTGAAGACCTTCTGCGCGGTCTCGTCGGCCAGCTTGGACTCGGTGCCGTCGTCGCTGAGCACCTGCCCGCCGTCGGCCCAGATGGACGGGAACCAGGTGAAGACGAGGCAGCCGCCGCAGTTCAGGCCGGCGGCCGTACCGTAGACGCCCTCCTTGCCCGAGGCCTGCACCGCCTTGGCGGCGGCAGCGTACTCGGCGAGCGACGCGGGCGCCTTCTCCGGGTCGAGCCCGGCGTCCCGGAACAACTGCTTGTTCCAGAACATCATCGACAGGTCCAGCACGAAGGGCAGCACGTGGGCCTTGTCGTCGACGGTGCCCGCCGACAGGTGTCCCTTGTTGATCTGGTCCTTGAAGTCCAGGCCGTCGATGTTGGAGCTGATGTCCTGGAACAGGCCCTGGCTGACCCAGTTCGGCACGTAGACGATGTCGGCGGCGAACAGGTCCGGCAGGCCACCGGAGCCGGCCGCCGCGCCGACTTTGGCGACGTAGTCGTCGTTCGGTACGACGGTGAGCTTGACCTGGTTCTGGTGTGTGGCGTTGTACGCGTCCACCAGCAGCTTCGCCTGCTTCTCCAGCGGCGCGCGGGTCCACAGGGTCAGCTCGCTGCCGTCGTCGACGCCGGTCGGGCCGGCCTCGGCGGCGCTCGGGCCGCTCGGCTCGTCGCTGCCGCAGGCCGCCACGGCGAGGACCATCGTCGCCGCCATTGCTCCGGCCAGCGAACGCAGGGCAGTACGCCTGCCCAGGTTTTTCCTCATGATTCCTCTCCTAGTCTGCATCGATGCTCGCCGGGGAGCCGCGAGGCGGTTCCCGTGAGCCGGGTAGCGGGCGGTTCCGCTCGATCGGGTAAGACCGGAGCCGCCGCACCGGCCGTAGGCCGTGGACGTGATCGGCGAAGCCGGATGATCAGGTACGGCCGGCGGATGACCGGCCGGGCAGGGTCAGGGTGTGGACAACAGGCCGCCGACGGAGTCCCGCCGAGCCGAGGTCTCGTGTGGACGGTCCGATGCGGCACCGCCGCATCGCTGCGTCGCGCGGGTGGGGTGGACCGGTGACGACGACGCGGTCCGCACCGTCTTCGTGGGCGATGCCTCGTCCGTCCTCATCGGTGTCGCCTCCCGCCGGGTCCGACGGAACCGGCACGGCGAGCCGCACCGCCGCCGAGGTGGTCGGTATCACTTTCCGCCGTTAGCGTGTCCCACGAAAACGGTTTCGGCAAGATGTCTGATGGGTAAAACCTGAACCCGTTTCGGTGTGGGCTTCACCTTCCCTTACATGCACCCTGCGCTCTACGCTTGCCCGTCATACGGGGGCGGCGACCACCTGCCGGCCATCCTGAAACTCTTGCGAAAGGCTTTCGGTGGGTCGACGACGATCACAGTCAGTGACGCTGAGTGACGTGGCCAGCCGGGCCGGCGTCTCGGTCGCGACCGCGTCCAAGGCGCTCAACGGACGCGCCGAGGTGGCCCAGGCGACCCGGGAACGCGTGCTGCGCGCGGCCGACGAGCTCTCCTTCCAGCCCAACGCGCTGGCCTCCGGGCTGATCAACGGCCGCACCCGCACCGTGGGGCTGCTCACCGACGAACTCGGCGGCCGGTTCGCCATGTCCATCCTGCTCGGTGCCGAGAACGCCCTCGGCAACGAGCAGATGTCGGTGCTGCTCTGCGACGCCCGGGGTGACGCGATCCGGCGCCAGCACTACATCCGTACGCTGCTGGCGCGGCAGGTCGACGGGTTCATCGTGGTCGGCGACAGCAACGAGGTGGGTCCCTCGCTGACGCAGGACATCCCGGTTCCGGTGGTCTACGCATACGCCGAGTCGACCGACCCCCGGGACCTGTCGGTGATCGCCGACGACGAGGGCGGCGCCCGGCTCGCCGCCGAGCACCTGGTGCTGCACGGACGACGGCGGATCGGGCACATCACCGGCCCGGACGGTTACCGGTCGGCCCGGGACCGGGCGGCCGGGCTGCGGACGGTGCTCACCGAGGCGGGCCTCGATCCCGCCGGGGACCCGCTGTTCGGCGAGTGGTCGCAGCGGTGGGGCCGGCACGCCACCCGACTGCTGCTGGCGGCCCGCCCGGACGTGGACGCGATCTTCTGCGGCAACGACCAGCTCGCCGCCGGAGCCGCCGACACACTGCGTGACCTCGGGCGACGCATCCCGGACGACGTGGCGATCGTCGGCTACGACAACTGGGAGTTCTTCGCCGCCGACTGCCGACCACCGCTGACCACGGTGGACCTCAACCTGGAACGGCTCGGCGCGACCGCGGTCAAGCACCTCTACGCCGCCCTGGACGGCAATCCCGGCAGTGGCGTCATCCGCCAACCCGGCCGCCTCGTCGTCCGCGAGTCGACCGGACCGGCGGTGCACCGCTGAGCCGGGCGGGTGTCGCCGGAGCCGACGACCCACCGGGCCGGGAGGACCCTCCTCGGCCGGGCTAACCGATCAGGCTGGCCGGTCGCAGCGCGCGCAGCGGTCGGCCGACGCCGCAC
>NZ_SISL01000330.1:0-6587 GCF_004307965.1 Verrucosispora sp. SN26_14.1
CCCCGGAACCGCCCGGGACGCTCACCCGCCCGGACGCGCTGCCGGACGGCACGGACGCGCTGCCGGACGGCACAGGTGACACCGAGGCAGTGCCCGGCGGTACGGACGCGGTGCCGGTGGCGGGCGGGGTCGGGCCGGGAGCCGGGCTCGTCGGAGCGGGGTCGGCGGATGTCGGTGACGGTGTCCGGAGCAGGTGCGCGTCGGGTACCACCACACGCCCGGTCGCCGGTGTGACCGGCGGTGTCGCGGGACCGCCCTCGGCGGCACCCTCCGGACGGTAGTGTGAATCTTCCCTCCCCACGACCCCCTCCTCCCCCACCGGAAACCGGCCTGGGTGACACTACTTCGGTCCGAAGACTATGCGGCGGCCGGACTCGGTGGGCGGGCAATCGCCCGTCCGGGCTGGTCGCCGGTTCCGTCAGGCCAGCGTGGGCGAACGAGGGAGCGTGCGAATGGATTTCGACGTCACGGTTGAGATCCCCAAGGGTCACCGCAACAAGTACGAGGTGGACCACGTGACCGGCCGGATCCGGCTGGACCGCACGCTCTTCACCTCCACGCAGTACCCGGCCGACTACGGCTTCATCGAGGGCACCCTCGGCGCGGACGGCGACCCCCTGGACGCCCTGGTGCTGGTGCCCGAGCCCACCTTCCCCGGCTGCCTGATCCGGTGCCGCACCATCGGCATGTTCCGGATGACGGACGAGAAGGGCGGCGACGACAAGGTCCTCTGCGTGCCGTACGAGGACCCCCGGCAGGAGCACCTGCGCGACATCCACCACCTCGGCGAGTTCGACCGGCTGGAGATCCAGCACTTCTTCGAGGTCTACAAGGACCTGGAGCCGGGCAAGTCGGTCGAGGGTGCGACCTGGGTGGGGCGTACCGAGGCCGAGGCCGAGATCCTGATCTCCTACCAGCGGGCCAAGGACGCCGAGGAGCGTGGCGAGACCATCCACTGACGCGGCCTCGCGACGGGCCCGCCGGACCGCTCAGCCGAGCAGTCCCCGGGCCCGTTCGTAGAGTCCGAGCACCGCGCAGGCGATCGGCACCACGGAGATCACCAGAGCGGTGTCGGTGAGGTCGGCGAGCCGCCCGACGTACGGCGAGACCGGCCGGTGGGCGTGACCGGTGCCGGCCGCCGCGACCGCGAGGCCGACCAGCACGCCGCCGACCGCCAGGATCAGTGGTCCGGTCGCGGCGTCGACGGCGAGCACCGTACCGAGGGCCGCGTACCCGGCCAGACCCGCGAGCACCGGCGGCACCCGGTGGCGTACCGCCGCGAAGAGCCGGGCGCGCAGCAGGAACACCGTCGAGGTCACCCCGACCAGCAGCCGACCGGTGACGCCGCCGGTGACGGCGAGGACCAGACCGGCCACGCCGCCCAGCACCGCGTGCCCGATCAGCATCCCGGTGAGCATCTCCTCGGTGCGCGCCACCGCCGCGTACACCCGGCCGCGATCGGGCAGGTCACGGGCCTGGTCCAGGTCGTGGTCGGCACCGGTCGGCAGGGTGGTCGGCGGCAGCGGCACCCGGCCCAGCCGGATCGCCAGCAGCGGGACCGCACCGATCGCGAAGGCCAGCACGCAGAGCAGGACGGCCGTCGCGCCGGCCGGGCCGAGCAGCACGCCGCCGAGGGCAGCCGGGACGCCGACCGCACCGACCGCCACCCCGGCCACGAAGACCCGTTGCCGGGTGGCCACGCCGAGCAGCCCGAGCACCGACACCAGCAGCAGCGCCACCGCCCCGGCCAGCGCCTCCTCCGCGCCGACCCAGCGCAGCGGACCGAGCGGCCCGACCGGGTCGCCCGAGCTGACCGCGAGGGCACCGGCCACGGCGGCGTACGGCAGCGCGTACCCGCCGAGGACGGCACCGGACGCGCCGTCGCCCCGGGCCCGCGAGAACACCGTGCCGGCGAGCACCAGCAGGACCGCGAGCAGGGTCGCCACCGGCCACACGGCCCGGTCGACGGGGCCGGTGGCGAGCAGGGCGACCAGGCCGACGCCGAGCGGCACTCCGGCACCGGCCAGCGCGGCGACCCGGGTGGCCTCGGGTGACCAGGCGGCACCCCGCCGTCGTGCGCCGTCGGCGATGGCCTCCACCACGTCGTCGTACTCGGGTTCGGGCCACTCGGCACGGCCCGGCACCAGGTGCAGCACCTCACCGTCACGGACGCCCTGGGCGAGCAACGCCTGCCCGGTGGCGAGCATGCTGCCGTCGGCCCGCCGCAGCAGCCAGCCGCCGTGCCGTTCACCGTCGTCGGCGAGCCCGACACCGGCGTGCCGGAGCACCTCGGGCAGCAGCTCGACGAGCGGGACCTGCTCGGGCAGGGCCACGTCGACCCGGCGCACCGGCGAGCTGACGGTGACCCGGGCCAGCCCGATCGTCATCGACTGATCTCCCTATCGAGCGGGGTGCGGGCCTGCGCGGACGGAAGGACTTTACCTACCATGAGCCAGGCTCGGGTCACCGTGCGTCGTCGGGAGGTCGAGTGTCCACTGTCGTCGTCCGGCGGGCGGCCCGACGTCCGGCACCGGAGATCCCCGTCGGCGAGGTGCCGGTGCAGGCCCCGCCGGAGATCCCGGCCGTCACCGGTGGCCGCTGGCAGCAGATGCTGATGGTGCTGCCGATGCTCGGCGGTACGGTCGCGATGGCGATGATGTTCGGTCGGGGCGGCGGCGCGTACGCGTACGTGGTCGGCGCGATGTTCGGCCTCTCCACGCTGGCGATGCTGGTCACCTCGTGGGGCAGCGCCTCGGGCAGTCCCCGCAAGTCCGAGATGATGGCCGCCCGACGCGAGTACCTGCGACACCTGGCGACGTTGCGGCGGCAGGTCCGGCAGACCGCGGCACGACAGCGCAGCGGCCTCTGTTACCGGCACCCGGATCCGCAGGGCCTCTGGTCGACGGTGGAGAGCCACCGGGTCTGGGAACGTCGTCCCACCGATGCCGACTTCACCGTGGTGCGGGTCGCCGTCGGGCCGCAGACGCTGGCGACTCCGCTGGTCCCACCGGTCACCCGGCCGTTGGAGGAGTTGGAGCCGATGACCGCCGGGGCGCTGCGCCGCTTCCTGGACGCGTACTCGGTGGTGCCGGAGCTGCCGGTGGCGGTGTCGCTGCGGAGCTTCGCCCGGGTGTTCGTCCGGGCCGCGCCGGCCGGTCCCGCCGGGTCACCGGCCGCGCAGTCGCTGGTCCGGGCGATGCTCACCCAGCTCGCGGTCTTCCACTCCCCCGACGAACTGCTGATCGCGGTCTGCGCCGGGCCGGAACGGCGGGCGACCTGGGAGTGGGTGAAGTGGTTGCCGCACACCGGTCATCCGTCCCGGGTCGACGCCCTCGGCCCGGTCCGGCTGGTCGCGAGCGCGGCGGTGGACCTGGAGAAGCTGCTCGACGAGGTGCTGGACAGCCGGTCCCGGTTCAGCCCGGCCGGGCCGGTCACCGACGGGCCGCATCTGGTGGTGGTGCTCGACGGCGGCGACCTGACCGGCGCCACCGAGCTGGCCGGGGACGGCGGTATCGACGCGGTCACCCTGATCGACCTGAGTTCCCCGCCGCCCCGCCTGCTGGACCGCTTCGCCCTGCTGTTGGAGGTGTGGGGCGGCCGGCTGCACTCGCACTCGGCGGACGGGCCGGCCGAGGTCGGCACGGCCGATGCGCTCAGGATCGCCGAGGCCGAGGCGGTGGCCCGCCGGTTGGCCCCGTTACGCCCGGCCGCCGTGCGTGGTCCGGACGCCGCGACCGGTGCCGAGCCGGGCCTGCCGGAGCTGCTCGGCATCGGCGACCCGGAGGGCTTCAGCACCGAGCAGGGCTGGGCGCCCCGGTCGCCCCGTGACCGGCTGCGGGTGCCGATCGGCGTCGGGGTGGACGGTATCGCCGTCGAGCTGGACCTGAAGGAGTCGGCGCAGGACGGCATGGGTCCGCACGGGCTGCTGATCGGCGCCACCGGCTCAGGCAAGTCCGAGCTGCTACGGACCCTGGTGGTGGGGCTGGCCGCCACGCACTCCTCCGAGCAGCTCAACTTCGTCCTGGTCGACTTCAAGGGCGGGGCCACCTTCGCCTCGTTCGACCGGCTGCCGCACACCGCCGCCGTCATCACCAACCTGGCCGACGCGTTGCCGCTGGTGGACCGCATGGTCGACGCGATCAACGGCGAGTTGGTACGCCGGCAGGAGCTGCTGCGTCGCGCCGGCAACTTCGCCAGCCTGCGCGACTACGAGCGGGCCCGGGCGGCCGGCACCGCGCTGGCCCCGCTGCCGTCGCTGCTGCTGGTCTGCGACGAGTTCTCCGAGCTGCTGTCGGCCAAGCCCGACTTCGTCGACCTCTTCGTGCAGATCGGCCGGTTGGGGCGGTCCCTCGGGGTGCACCTGCTGCTGGCCAGCCAGCGGTTGGAGGAGGGGCGGCTGCGCGGGTTGGACACCCACCTGTCGTACCGGATCGGTCTGCGTACCTTCTCGTCGCTGGAGTCGCGCACGGTGCTCGGCGTGCCGGACGCGTACGAGCTGCCCCGCTCGCCGGGTCACGGCTACCTGCGCTCCGGCACCGAGCCGCTGGTGCGTTTCAAGACCGCGTACGTCTCGGGGGCGGTCCGTCGACGCCTTGTGGCGGCCGGTGCGGCCGGGTCCGAGCGCCCGCGCCTGCTCACCTTCTCCACCCATTTCACACCCGAACCGGAGCCGCCCGCCCCGCCCGTCCAGGAGGACGAGGAGCCGGGCCGGGAGACCCTGCTGGACCTGCTGATCACGCGCCTCGCCGACCAGGGGCCGCCGGCACATCGGGTGTGGTTGCCGCCGTTGGACGGCGCGCCGGGGCTGGACGAGGTGGTCGGGCCGTTGACCGTGCACCCCTCCCGGGGGCTGACCTCCGGCAATCCGGAGCTGCACGGGGCGTTGCAGGTGCCGGTGGCGCTCGTCGACAAGCCGTACGAGCAGCGGCGCGACCTGCTCTGGCTGGCCCTGGACGGCGCCGCCGGGCACGTGGCCGTGGTCGGCGGTACGCAGAGCGGCAAGTCCACCGCGCTGCGGACGTTGATCTGCGCGCTGGCGCTCACCCACACTCCTGCCGAGGTGCAGGTCTACGGTCTGGACTTCGGTGGCGGCGGATTGGCCGCGCTGCGCGACCTGCCGCACGTCGGTGGGATCACCGGTCGCGCCGACCCGACCGGCGTGCGACGCACCGTGGGTGAGATGGCCACCCTGCTCGCGGACCGGGAGCGCGCCTTCGCCGAACTCGGCGTCGAGTCCATGGCGGTCTGGCGGCGTCGGCGTGTCGAGCAGGCCGCCGCCGGTGCGCCGGACACCGACCGGTTCGGAGACGTCTTCCTCGTCGTCGACGGCTGGACCACGCTGCGCGGCGAGTACGACGACCTGGAGCCGCTGATCACCGACCTCGCCACCCGGGGACTCTCCTACGGCGTGCACGTGGTGGCCACGGCGGTGCGTTGGCTGGACTTCCGACCGGCCATCCGGGACCTCTTCGGTTCGCGACTGGAGCTGCGGCTCGGTGACCCGTCGGATTCGGTGATCGCCCGGCGGGCGGCGGCGGACGTACCGGAGCGGACGCCGGGTCGCGGCATCACCGCCGGGAGCCTGCACTTCCTCACCGCCCTGCCGCAGGTCGCCGACGCGGACACCGCCGCTCTGGTGCGGCGGGCGGCGGAGAGCTGGTCCGGTCCGCCGGCACCCCGGGTACGGCTGCTCCCGGCGGTGCTGCCGTACCCGGAGATCGACCTGACCGGTACCGCCGGGTTGCGGATCCCGGTCGGGATCGCCGAGGCGGACCTGCGGCCGGTGGTGCTCGACTTCGCCACCGAGCCGCACTTCGTGGTCTACGGCGACGCCGAGTGCGGCAAGTCGTCGTTCCTCCGCGCGCTGGCCCAGTCGATCGTCACCCGGTTCACCCCGGAGCAGGCGCGGGTGATCCTGGTCGACTACCGCCGCAGCCTGCTCGGCGCGATCGAGACCGAACACCTGATCGGGTACGGCACCGCCGCCGCGCACACCGCCGACCTGGTGGAGTCCGCGGCCGGTTACCTGCAGGGCCGTACGCCCGGTCCCGAGGTCGGGCCGGCGCAGTTGCGCGACCGGTCGTGGTGGACCGGCCCGGAGCTGTTCGTGCTGGTCGACGACTACGACCTGGTGGCGAGCGGGCCGGCGAACCCACTGCGGGCGCTGGAGGAGCACCTGCCGCACGCCCGCGACGTCGGGTTGCACCTGGTGCTGGTCCGCCGCTGCGGCGGTGCCGGCCGGGCCCAGTACGAGCCGGTCGTGCAGCGGCTGCGCGAACTGTCCACCTCGGGCCTGGTGATGTCGGGCAGCCCCGAGGAGGGCGCGTTGGTGGGTGCGGTCCGGCCCGGCCCGCTGCCGCCCGGACGCGGTCGACTGTCCACCCGGCGGGAGGGTGTCCGCCTGGTGCAGTTGGCATACCTGCCGCCACAGTGACGTCGAGTCCACGGAACGTCCCGTAAAGGGGAGGCGAACCGGTAATCTCCGATCGTCATGTGTCCCTGCGACGAATGGCGGAGGATGTGACCAGGGTGCGGCAGAGCGGCCCGCCGGGGCCGCGACGGTTCGCGCATCGGGCGCTGCTGGCGGC
>NZ_SISL01000331.1:0-6584 GCF_004307965.1 Verrucosispora sp. SN26_14.1
GGGCGGGCCACCGCCGCCGCGTGGCCGCCGCCCCCGGTGGGGACGGATCGCCCTGCTGACCGGTGTCGTGGTGCTGGTGCTGGCGCTGCTAGGTGGCGTCGGTGCCTGGTTCTACGCCCGCAGCCTGGACAACAACCTGGCCCGCACCGATCCGTTCTCCGAGATCACCGGCGGTCGGCCGGCGAAGGCGGTGGACGGCGCGCTCAACATCCTGATGGTGGGCACCGACTCGCGGGATCCGGATGCGCCGATGGACCAGGCCGGCGAGTGGCGCGCCGACACGATCATCGTCATGCACATCCCCGCCGACCACCAGCAGGCCTACCTCGTCTCCATCCCCCGGGACCTGTACGTACCCATTCCGGAGAGCGCCGGCTCCGACTGCGACTCCGGCCAGCGGCGCAAGATCAATGCGGCGTTCGCATTCGGTGGCCTGCCGCTGGCGGTGCGCACCGTCGAGTGCTTCACCGACGTGCACATCGACCACGTGATGGCGATCGACTTCGGGGGCTTCAAGCAGGTCACCGACGCGCTCGGCGGCGTCGAGCTGGAGGTCGAGCGGAGCATCACCTCGATCCACAAGCCGTACCGGAAGTTCACCAAGGGCACCAACCAGATGAACGGCACCGAGGCACTGGACTGGATCCGGCAGCGCAAGCAGTTCCCGGACGGCGACTTCGCCCGGATGCGTCACCAGCAGGAGTTCCTGCGGGCGCTGATGGACAAGGCGGCGAGCAGCGGCACGCTGACCAACCCGAAGAAGCTCAACGCGTTCCTCCGGTCGGTCACCGACGCGGTCACCGTCGACCAGGGCTTCTCGCTGACCGACATGGCGGTGCAGTTCCGCAATCTGCGGGGCGAGAACCTCACGTTCGTCACCAGCCCGCACCTGGGTAGCCAGAACATCAACGGCGAATCGGTGGTCGTCTCCGACCGGGAGAACGCCCTGGCCATGTACCGCGCGATGTCCGGCGACACGATGGCCGACTGGCTCAAGGCGAACAAGGAGTCGCGAGCCGGTAACGGCTGATCACACCACCGGCCGACAGTCGGACTCTCTGCTCACCCTGCGTGAACGGAGAGTCCGACTTCTGCTGTGAAATCACTGGGAGCCAATAGTCGATCGTGCATTTCATTCTGCCCGTTCGTCCATTTCCCCAGGATGACGTGGCGGAGAACGGTAACTGAGCGTCAGACGAACTCGCCACGACGGGATTGCGTCCGTAAAGTGTTCCCGCCCCCCACATTCACGAGCTGGAGCACGCATGCCGGTTCAGAGCCCCTCCTTGCTCGATCCGCCTGGCGCATCGAACCCCTCACCCTCCTCGGCCGGCAAGAAGAAGTCCGGCAAGGGCGGTAAGAAGGGACGCACCCGGCGGAAGGACCCTCTCTGGGCCCGGATCACCCTGGTCTTCGGCGCCGTGCTGATGATGACCAGTGGCCTCGCCATCGTCGGCAGCAAGGCCGTGATCGGTCAGGCCACCGGCAGCATCTCGCAGCGCAACCTGCTCGGCGAGGCGGGTAAGACGGTCGACGAGGGCGGCAACAACCTGGAAGGCCCGATCGACATGCTGCTGCTGGGCGTGGACGCCCGGGAGCGGTGGGCCGCCGACGACGTACGCGCGGACAGCATCATCGTGTTGCACATCCCGGCCACGCACGACCAGGCGTACCTGATCTCGATCCCCCGGGACACCGAGGCCCGCATTCCGGCCTTCCCGGAGACCGACTTCCCGGGCGGCGTCGACAAGATCAATGCGGCGTTCCAGGCCGGCGCCCGCAACGGCGGCGGCTGGGAGGGCGGCGCCCAGTTGATGGCGCAGACCATCAAGGGCATGACCGGCGTCGGCTTCGACGGTGCGGCGATCATCAACTTCGGCGGTTTCAAGAACGTCATCGACGCCCTCGGCTCGGTACGGATCTGCCCGAAGCAGGAGGTCAAGTCGGCCCACATGTCGTACGTCGACGGCAAGGTGATGTGGAACGCGGACGCCAAGAAGACCGGCAAGCAGCGGACCCCGGTGGTGCACAAGAAGGGCTGCCAGGAGATGGAGGGCTGGGCCGCGCTGGACTTCTCCCGGCAGCGGTACGGCCTGGCCAACAGCGACTACGACCGGCAGCAGAACCAGCAGCAGCTGATCAAGGCGATGGCGAAGAAGGCCAGCCAGAACGGCACGCTGACCAACCCGCTCAAGCTCAACGAGCTGATCAAGGCGGCCGGTAAGGCGTTCATCCTGGACACCGGCGGCGTGTCGGTGGAGGACTTCGTCTTCACCATGCGCGGGGTCACCGGCAACGAGCTGATCATGCTGAAGACCAACGGCGGGACCTTCAACGGCAACGAGAGCGGCCGGGAAGCGCTCAGCGAGCAGACGCTGGACATGTTCCACGCGGTCAAGCAGGACAAGCTGGCCGAGTTCGTGTTCTACAACCCCGAGGTGATCTCCAGCCGGAAGTGACCGGCAGGCGTATCCGAAAACCGCCGTCACGCCACCCTCACCGTCCGTAGCCTGACATGAAGAAGATTCATGTCAGGTGGACGGGGAGGACGTCACGGCCAGGAGGGCACGCGACGGCGGACGACGGGCAACGGGCGGAGGCGCCGGGCGCCCGCGCTGGCCACGCGTACTGCTGGGGATCGGGCTGGCGGTGGTGCTGCTGGCCACGGTCGCCGTGGTCGGCCTCCGGGTGCTCGCCGACCGGTACGAACGCACGATCACCCGGGCCGAACTGCTCGACCCGACCGCCCGCACCGATCGCACCGACCGCCACGGTCCGCTCAACTACCTGCTCGTCGGCTCCGACCGCCGCCCCGGCGACACCGGCCCGGAGCAACGCACCGACACCATCCTGATGGTCCACGTGCCAGCCGGACTGCGCGAGGGCTACCTGGTCTCCGTGCCTCGTGACCTGCTGGTCGACATCCCGTCCGCAGCCGGCTATCCCGGCGGCGAGGACAAGGTCAACGCCGCGTACGAGTACGGCGGCGGCGGCGAGGCCGGTGCCCGACTGCTCTCGGCCACCCTGTCCCGGCTCACCGGCATCCGCTTCGACGGCGCCGCCCTGGTCGACTTCGCCGGTCTGCGCAGCGTCATCGACCTGCTGGGCGGGGTGACCATGTGCGTACGCACCGAAGTGCGCTCGATCCACACCGACCGGGTCTTCTCGCCCGGCTGCCAGCGGATGGACGGCGCCCAGGCGCTGGACTACGTCCGTCAGCGTTACGACCTGCCCGGCGGCGACTACGACCGGCAGACCCACCAGCAGCAACTGCTCGGGGCGATGCTGCAACGGGCGGGGGAGACCCGGCTCCGCGAGAACCCGGTCCAGTTGCACCGGCTCGTCCAGGCCGTCGGCGGCTCGCTGACCGTGGACACCAACGGCGTACCCGTGGAGGACCTGTTGCTGGCGCTGCGCGGCCTCTCCACCGACGCGCTGCGCGGCGTGCAGGTGCCGTCCTATCCGCAGACCATCGACCAGGTCTCCTACGTCGTGCTCGACAACGGCGGAGAGGGACTGTTCGAGGCGGTCCGGGGCACCCGGATGCCGCAGTGGGCGGGCGCCCATCCGCACTGGGTGACCCGGCTCTGACCCGCCGGTCGACGCGATCACCCCGACGGCCCTCTAGGCTTGGTAGCCGTGTTCGGATCCCACGTACCCACGATGACGGTGCCCGAGATCGACGACGAGACCTACCTGCTCGATGTCCGGGAGGACGACGAGTGGGAGGCGGGTCACGCACCGACCGCCCACCACCTGCCGATGATGGAACTGCCGGCGCGCATCGCCGAGGTGCCCAACGACCGGGACGTCGCGGTCATCTGCCGCTCGGGCGGACGGTCCGCCCAGGTCGTCGCCTACCTGATGCACAACGGCTGGGACCAGGTACGCAACGTCGAGGGCGGAATGGGCGACTGGGAGGCGGCCGGACGACCGGTCGTCGACTCGGACGGCCAACCGGGCCGGGTCCTGTAACGGCCGTGCACACCCCGCTCGTCTTCGCGCACCGTGGCGCGTCGTACGACCTACCGGAACACACTCTCGCCGCCTACCTGCGCGCGCTCGACGAGGGCGCCGACGGGCTGGAGTGCGACGTCCGGCTGACCCGTGACGGGCACCTCGTCTGCGTGCACGACCGCCGACTGAACCGCACCAGCAACGGTCGCGGGCTGGTCAGCGCGAGTACCCTCGCCGAGCTGGAGGAGCTGGACTTCGGCTCCTGGCACCCCGGCTGCGTACCGGCCGACGGGGACGAGGTGCTCGACGACTCGCGTACCCGGCTGCTCACGCTCGAACGGCTGCTGGAGGCGGTCCTCGCCGCCGGACGGCCGGTGCGGCTGCTGGTGGAGACCAAGCACCCGTCCCGCTACGGCGGCGACGTGGAGCGCCGGCTGGTCGCCCTGCTGCGCCGGTACGGCCTGACCGACCCGGGCCCCGACGACCCGGTCCGCGTGACCGTGATGTCCTTCTCCCCGCTTGCCGTACGCCGGATGCGGACGCTGGCTCCGGCGCTGCCGACCGTACTGCTGCTGGAGGTGCTGCCCCGCTGGCTGCGCCTGGGGCGGCTGCCGTTCGGCGTCGGCATCGCCGGCCCCGGGATCGGCCTGGTCCGGGCACGTCCGGCGCTGGTGCCGTCGTTGCGGGCCGCCGGCAACCAGGTGTACGTCTGGACCGTCAACGAGCCGACGGACCTTGATCTCGTGCTGGCCGCCGAGGTGGACGGCGTGATCACCGACCGCCCGGCACAGACGTTGGCCCGGTTGAGGGGATAACCCACCGTCGGGGGTGCCGGAGAACGCGAGCGGAGGTGCACACTCGGGGACATGACGGACCGTACCGATTACTCGGCTCTCATCGCCGGGCACACCGTCGTCATCGAGATGATCAACTCGGGGGACGCGGGCCTTCCGGTCCTGACCCAGTTACTGCGGGTGGCGCAACCGGCACTCGGTGCCGCCGGCATGGCCTTCGTCGAGTTCGCCCCCAGCGGGGGACGGGTGATCGCCGCCACCGGTGCCGCCGAGTGGACCATCGGGCGTCCCCTGCCACCCAGCGACCCGATCACCGCCTGCCTGCTCGCCGGTCCCCGGGTGCAGTGCGTCCGGACCGACCGGCTCGGCAGCCAACTCGCCGACGAGCTGACCGAGCGCGGCCTGCGCCGAATGGTCGCCTCCCGGGCGGAGATCGGCGGGCACGCGGTCGGCAGCCTCCAGGCGCTGTACCTGACCGGGGACGACGAGCCCGACCCGGAGCAGCGGGGCGTGGTCGGCTTCCTGGGCGCCTGCATCGCGCACATGTACGGCGACCAGAGCGGCTTGCCGGTGCACGGCGACGGCCCGGTGGTGGCGGCACTCGCCGACGGGCTGGCGGTCGTCGACCGGGACGCCCACGTACGGCTCTGGAATCCGGCCGCCGCCGACGTCACCGGCCGGTCCGCGGCCGAGGCGATCAACGAACCGCTGCCCTTCCCGGTGCCCCCGTCCGGGCAGGTCCTCGACCACCGCCTGCCGGACGGACGCTGGCTGCGGGTCACCTCCGGTGAGCTGCCCGGTCCGGGCGCGCTGCGGGTGGTCACCTTCCGCGACATCACCGACCAGCAACGACACGACCACGAACGGGACCTCTTCGTCGCGGTGACCAGTCACGAGCTACGCACCCCGGTGACGGTGATCAAGGGGTACGCCGACACGCTCAACGACCACTGGGAGTCGCTCAGCGACGCCGACCGGCGCCAGGCCGCGCAGGTCATCGGCCAGCGCGCCAACGAGCTGGCCCGGCTGCTCGACCGGCTGCTCTCCTCTGCCGCCGAGGCATGGCCGGACGACGGGCCGGCGGTGCCGTTCGACCTCGGCGAGACGCTGCGTGGCGCGGTCGCCAACCTCCCCGGTGAGCTGCGCCGTCGGGCCACCCTCCAGTTCCCGGTCGACCTGCCCCGGGCGATCGGGCGCCGGCAGAGCCTGGTCACCGTGCTGACCGAGCTGGTCACCAACGCCGGGAAGTACTCCCCTCCCGGCTCGCCGATCGAGGTGAGCGCGGCCGCGGACGGGCCGACCGTCTGCATCCGGGTCAGCGACCGGGGCATCGGCGTACGCCCGGAGCACGTCGAACGGGCCTTTGACCGGTTCTGGCAGGGCGACTCGGGTGACAATCGTCGCTATCCGGGCACAGGGCTTGGTCTCTATCTCGTCCGCCGGATCGTTGAACAGCAGAATGGCTGGGTATTCCTTCGACCGAGAACCGGTGGAGGTACCGTCGCAGAGGTGCGGCTGCCCCGTAGGTGATCGTGGGGGTCACCCGGGGCGGAAGAGGGGCGGAAAGTGTCGACGGGAGCGGTCGAACGAGCGTGGTGTGTGGTCGTGCCGCACCACGCCAGCGGTGCGCGCGCCGCCCGGCACCGCCTCGCCGCCGAACTGGCCGAGGTCGTGTCCCCGGTGGTGCTGGCGGATCTCGTCGCGGTCCTCGCCGAGCTGGTCGGCAACGCCGTCCGGCACGCGGACCCGCTGCCCGGCGGAGTGGTCCGGGTGGCCTGGCGGCTGATGACGACCGACGACGGGGCGTGCGTCCGGCTGCGGGTCACCGACGGC
>NZ_SISL01000332.1:0-6583 GCF_004307965.1 Verrucosispora sp. SN26_14.1
GATGAGCGCTAGTCTCGTGGGCTCGGAGATGTGTATAGAGACAGGAGCGGCCGTGGCCGACGCGGCGGCCTGGCTGATGTACGCGGTCCCGACGGTCGCCCGCCCCTGAGAACGCTGAGCGGCCCACTCCTGCCCCGGCCCGGCACCGCCGAGTGTCGGTGCCGGCGCGGCGGCCTGCTGCGGTGGTGCCGTGCGCTGCTGTGGCGGTGCCGTGGCCCCCGGGTGTTGCTGCCAACCCGGTTCGCCCGGCCGTGCCGCACCCGGATGCGTCACCGCACGCCCCTCCCTGACCGGCCCGGCATGGTCAGCGTCCGATCGCGGCCTGGACGTCGGCGACCGTCACGGTACGCAACTCGTCGAGGCTGGGTCGCTGACCGGACTGGCGCAGTCGCTGTGCCTGAGCCTTGCGTACGCCCTCGAACAGCTTGCGCGCCTCCCGGGCGTTGCCGAAGTTCTCGTCGCGTTCGATCGTCCCGAAGTGATCCCGGAGCACCTCGGACACCCCGTCGTCCAGGAGGTACTCGTCGCCGTCGGCCATCCGCTCCACGATCACGACCAACTGTTCCGGCGAGTAGTTGCCGAACTCGATCGTCCGCGCGAACCGGGAGGCCAGACCGGCGTTGGCGTCGAGGAACGTCACCATGTCGCCGGTGTAGCCGGCGGCGATCACCGCGATCTCGTCCCGGTGGTCCTCCATCAGCTTGACCAGCGTGTCGATGGCCTCCTGGCCGAAGTCGCCGCCGCTGCCGAACGAGCGGGAGAGGGTGTACGCCTCGTCGATGAAGAGCACGCCGCCGCGCGCCTGCTCGAACACCGCAGCGGTCTTCTCGGCGGTGTGGCCGAGATATTGTCCGACCAGGTCGCGGCGGGACACCTCACGGAACGAGCCGCCGGGCAGGGCACCCAGCGCGGCGAGCAACTCGCCGTAGATGCGCGCCACCGTGGTCTTACCGGTGCCCGGCGCACCGGCGAAGATCAGGTGATGGCTCACCGCACCGACCGGCAGCCCGGCGCTGCGTCGCCACTCGTTGACCTGGATCTCGTCGATCAGGGCACGGACCTCGTCCTTCACCGACTCCAGGCCCACCATCGCCTCCAGGTCGGCGAGCAGCCTCTCCACCCGGGCGGTGTCCTGCGGCGTGGTGGCACGGGCGGCTGCCGCACCGAAGGCCGCCTGCCGGTTCACCCGACCCTCCACGATGGTCGGGGAGGCTCCCTCGGCGATCTCGAACGCCGGTTCGGCGGTGTTCTCGGTGGTGCACTCGGTGACCGAACCCTGGCAGCCCCGGCCGAAGGAGACCGCCGGACCACGGGTGTCCCGGATCCGGCAGCGGCGCAGCACCGGCGCGCTCTGGTGCACCACGGCGATCCCGGCCTGGCCGGTCTGCGAGATCTCGCACGCCTCGATGGTGGGCTTGCCGTACTGGTAGATGTAGATGCCCCGGTTGCCGCACCGGGCCACGGTGGTGGTGCGGATCGTCGGCGCGGCACCGATCCGCACGATGATGCCGTCCTCGGCGAGGTCGGTGAACTCGCAACCCTCGACGCTGCCCTCGGAGTCCTCCACCACCAGGCCGTAGCGTCCCCCGGTGACCCGGCAGCGGGCCAGGTTGAACTCCGAGCGACCGGCGATCTGGACGGCGGCGCCGAAGCCGGCGCTCAGCTCGCAACCGGTCAGCGTCAGCTTCGCCCGGTCCGCCACCACGACCGGTGCGTCACCGGCCTTGAGCACGAGGTCACGCAGCTCCAGGCGCCCGGAGTTGCAGGAGACCGTCGGGTACGTCCCGGAGGAGGCGTCGATGGTGACCGTGCCCGGCCCCTCGGCGGCGACCACGGTGGCGCCACGGTCGTTGACGAACAGCGCCTCGTAGTAGGTGCCGGGGCTCACCGCGACGACGGTGTCGTCGCCCGCTGCCGCCAGCGCCTCACCGATGGACGGGTAGGCGCCGGCTTGGTCGGTCGAGACGAGAAGGGTGCGCGTCATGGCTCCGGGGCTTCGTGCGGCGAGCATGCGGGGGGCGGAACCGACGATATCCCAGCCGTACTACGCCGTGTGAGCCTGTCGCGTCCGGGATACGGCGGCCCGACGGGCGAGAGTCGGGCCGCGTCGGGACTTCGTTCTGGTTAGGCTCGTCGGGCGAGTTCAGGCCCGCACCGGGCCGGATCGCTGTCGACGCCGGGAGGACGGATGACGCAGCCGCGGATGCTGCCGCTGGCGGCGGGTGCGCTGCTGGCCGACGGCACCGTCTACACCCACACCTCGGTACGCGGGGACGTGCCGCCGGACCTGCACCCGGTGGTCCGGCGCTTCCTGCACGGGTTGTCGGTCGACCAGCGCGAACGCTTCGCCGGCTGGTGCGCCGAGGCGGTGCTGGTCTCCGACCGCCTGTACGCGGCCGAGCAGGGTGGACCACCGATCGAGGCGGCGCGGGCCCGGGCGCTGCTCTGGGGCGCGAAGGTGCGGGTGACCCGGGTACGCGAGGAGGGCGACCCGCGCCACGGCGAGGTCCAGCCGCCCTGCCGATCCTGCGCCGCGCTGCTCGACTGGTTCGGTATGGAGGCGTTGACGTGACCGGACGGTTCCCACCCCTGGTGGCCGAGGCCCTCGCCGAGGCGGGTTGGTCGCCCGACGGCCGCGACGACGACCGGGGCCGCGAGTGGGGGCTGCGGATCGCCGCCCAGGCCAGCCCCGGCGGCCGTCAGCACGTGATGACCGCTGCGGCCATCGGCGCGTACGCCGAGTTCGGCGGGCTGCGGGTGATCCCGCGGGGCGACGGCGAGCAGATCGCGCCGAGCGACTTCCACCTGGACCCGTTCCTGGTGGGGCAGTCGGTGGAGACGCTCGCCGAACTGGCCGAGGCGATCGGCGCGCCGTTGAGCCCGCTCGGCGAGGAGGGCGGCGGCACCGGCATCCTCGCCGTCGACGCCCAGGGTCGGGTGTTCGTGCTGGACCACACCGGGGACTGGTTCCTCGGGGCGGACCTGGACGAAGCGATCACCGGTCTGGTGCTCGGCCGGCAGCCGCAGCGGGTGAACCGGGACGGCGGCTGGTGACCGACCGGCACCCCGCCGTCGACCGACAGCCCGCCACCGACTGGCAGCCCACCACCACGACCGAGCGGGCGATGCTGGCCGCCGCCGAGGCCGACGACAGGGCGGCCTTCCTCACCGCACTCGCCGAGGGTCCACTGCTGCTGCCGGTGTCGCCGTCGGCGGCGGCCGGTCTGGAACCGGTGGCGTGGCCCACCGGCACCCACGACGGGATCACCCACGTGCTCGCCTACACCTCGGCGGGAGCCATCGCCGCCGGCCTGCCCGGCCGGTCGGTCGGCTACCACGTGCTCGGGCTCGCCGACCTCGCCGTCGACTGGCCCGACGACACGTGGATGCTGGCCGTCGACGCCGGGCTGCCGATCGGGCTGCGGCTGACCGCCGAGGAACTGCGGTCGGTCGCCGCACCGGTGGTCGAGGCGGAACGGCCGCTGCGCGAGGCGATCCGCCGGCAGGACCCGAACGCGCTGATGTCGGCGTTGTTCCGGGCCGAACTGGTGTTACCGCTGCGCCCGGACGGCCCGGCCACCCGGGACCTCTCCGACCCGGAGTTCCCCTGGTGGAGCCTGCCTGACGAGCAGGGCCGGACGAGCCTGCCGGTGTTCACGTCGGAGACCCGGATGCGGCAGGCGTTCGGTGACCACGACCTGGTGGTGATCAGCAGCCTCCAGCTCACCGACCACTGGCCGGACCTCTCCTGGCAGTTGCTCCTCAATCCGGACACCGCGCTGGCGGCGGCGTTGCCCGGTGAGGCGTTGCTGAAGCTGCGCGAGTGGGTCGGCGAACTGCGTGAGGTGATCACCGAGGCGGCCGAGGAGGAGCAGCGTCGCCGCGAGACGGCCGCGTACGCGGAGCCGTCGCGGCGGGGCGTACCGGTGCCGCGTACGGCCCCGGAAAGCGAGGTCGCCGAGGGACCGGACCCGGACGTACCGCTGCTGTTGCAACTGGTCATCCCGCACCGGTACCTATCGTCCTACCTCGACGACGGATACGACCGGGCGGCCGGGCTGGTGCACGCCTGGCACGGCCCGGGCCGCGACACCCCGGCACGGCTGTACCGCCGCCTCGGGCTGCTCGGCGAGGGCTCGCCCTTCGAGGAGGCCGACGAGTGGGTGGCGGTGTTGCGCTGGCCGCCGGGTGAGACCACGCCGCCGGAGTGGGGCGAGGGCGGGCCACGCATGGAGTCGCTCGTCGTGCCGGACGGCACCGCCCTGCACTGCCTGCACCAGGACGGTCGGGACGAGCTGTTGGCCCGCTACGACGCGACCGCGCGGCGCTGGTCCCCGGCCTGATCAGGACCGGCGACGGGCGAACCAGGCGCGGGCCGGCGGGCTGCACACCAGGGCGAGCGAGACGCCCGCGAGGCCGCCCACCACCAGTGGGGTGACCATCGTCGGCTGGAAGGTCAGCTTGCCCTGTGTCAGCAGCGTGACGATGACGACGACGAAGATCCCGAACGTGAAGCCGGCCGGCACGGTCAGCCCGGCCGCACCGTCACCCTGCCAGGCCATCATCATCCCGAGCGAGGCGAGGAACACCACCAGCAGGGCGAGCGCGAGGACGGCGCCACCGATGCCGACCACCAGCAGCCGACCGATCCCGGTGCCCTCCGTGCGCAGCATGGCCAGGAAGAAGGCGATCCCGGCGACCAGCCAGACGACGACCGCAGGTCCCATCATCAGCACCGCGAGCGTGACCACGGGCGGACGTGACGCCGCCGTCCGTTCGGGGCCGGGCAGGCCGGGCGGCTCACCCTGGGCACCGTGGGATGGCGCCGCCGCTGACGACCCGGCCACCGTCGGCGCCGGGCCGAGGATCGGGGAAGGGGCCGGCGCCGGGTACGGGCCGGACACCGGCGGGGGGCCGGGAGACGGGTGCGGAGATCCACCGGTGGGCGGCGACGTCACGGGTTCCTCCTCGGGACGCATCGGTCAGCCCGGCGGCCGACGCCAGACCGCGTCTGCGGGCTGATCGAGCCCCTCCTGCGCGTCCGAAGGCGTTTCGTCGTCTGCTGGTGAATCGTCGTCGGCCGACTCGACCTGGTAACGGCGGGCCCGTCCACGCCTCAGCATGACGATGCCCAATATCCCGCCGACAATGAGCAGGAACACGGCAATGATCACTGCCCAGACGAAGATCAGGATGTCGTCCTCGCGCTCACGGGGGTTGGCCTGCCATGGCTCCAGGCCCCCTGCGCCCGGCGCGGTCGTGGCCGAGCCGGTGCCGCGGCCGTCCGGCTCGCCGGTCAGTGCCTGCCGGATGTCGAGGACTCCCCAACCGTAGTGCAGGTCGTGGCCGGGCTCGCCCTCGTCGCGGGTGGTCGCCAGCAGGCGCCGGAACATGTCGTACCCGTTCAGGTCCGGGTACTCCGCCTTGATCAGAGCCAGCGCACCGGAGACGACCGCGGCACTGCCGCTGGTGCCGATCGCGGTGACGTACTTGTCACCCGGTGCCGCGCTGACGAGATCCTCGCCTGGCGCGGCGATGTCGACCTCTTCGGCCGGCAACGCCGCCTCCTTGCTGATCACACCGTTGCGGTCGGTGCCGTTCACTGCCACGGCGCTCTGATGCCGGGCGGGATAACCGATGACGCCGTCCTTGCGGTTGCCCACGCCAGCGACCACGATCACGTTCCGCTGGTACGCCCGTTCGACCGCTCGGTTCAGTTCCTCGTTGAAGCTGGCGCTCAGCGAGACGTTGACGATGTCCGCGCCGTTGTCGACCGCCCAGTTGATCCCGGCAGCTACCGCCGTCGGCTGGATCAGTGGACTCCGTTCGCTGCTGACGGTCACCGGAAGGATCTTGGCTTTAGGGGCGATCCCGAGCACTCCGTCTCGGTTGCCCGGACCGTGCCCGTGACCGGCGATCAACGACGCCACCCCGGTGCCGTGTCCCTGCCGATCGACACCGCCCTTGCTGTCGTCGTCGTAGAGGTCGACGCCGGGCAGGACGTTGTCCTTCAGGTCCTGATGGCGGGCGTCCACCCCGGTGTCGACCACCGCGACCACGACACCCTCACCCTGGGTGATCTTGTGCATCTCCGGAAGCTCCAGCGCCTTGAGATGCCAGGAGTCGTCCCGGGTCGAATCGGCCAGGGCGGGCACTGCCGGAAGGGCGAGAGTCGCCAGCACACTCATGGCGGCGAGTGCCAGGGCCGGCGCCGGTCGGGTGCGGACACGCATGTCCGTCAACCTCCTCTGTGGGCTCTGGCCGGACGGCCGAGGGACGTTTGGTCATCCGCATGGTACGGGCCGGTGACCCCGCCTGGGGTGACCGGCCCGCCCACGTCATCCCTGGCCGAGGGCCTTGCCCTGCTCTCGGGGCCGCTGCTCCGCCGGCGCCTCGACCACGCCGACGGCGGACGACTCGGTGACCCAGAGTTCGTCGTCGCCCTCGCCGTACTCCCAGGTCTCCTGCTCCCCGTCGCGCGCCTGACCGGTCCGCGGCTTGGGCACCGAGCCTCCAACGCGGCGTCCGCCGAGCGAGGGGGCCGGACCGGTCGTCGGTGCCGGACGCGCGGCACCGGTGCGAC
>NZ_SISL01000333.1:0-6527 GCF_004307965.1 Verrucosispora sp. SN26_14.1
CATCGAAACCCTTCTTCGACGAGTCGTACCCGATCCCCAGAATCGTCTCCCGCACGATCGACGGAATGTCGGCATACGCCTTCGTCGTCACCTCACCCGCCACATGCACCTGACCAGTCGTGATCAGCGTCTCCACCGCCACACGGCTATGCGGATCCTGGCTGAGCAGGGCATCGAGAATACCGTCACTGATCTGATCAGCGATCTTGTCCGGGTGGCCTTCCGTGACCGATTCGGACGTAAAGAGGCGGCGTGTCACGGCACTCCTAAGTTGTGGACGTCGTTCCGCGGCAGTCTAGTCACTCACCGCCGAGCGCCGGTCGATGGTCAACAGGTGGATCGTGGTCAGGCGGCGCCGTCGGCGAGCCGGGAGACCACCAGGTCCCACACCTCGTCGGCGAGGTCCTCCTTGGACTGTTCGGGCATCTGGGTGACCGAACCGTCCGCACCGATGACGGTGGCCGCGTTGGTCTCGGCACCGAAGACCTTGTCCGGCCCGACCTCGTTGATCACGATGAGGTCGGCCCGCTTACGGGCGAGCTTGGCCCGTCCGTTGGCCTCGGCGTCGCCGGTCTCCGCAGCGAACACCACCAGCAGCTGCTCCGGTCGGCGGCTCCGGCCCAACTCGGCGGCGATGTCCGGGTTGGTCACGAGCGCGATGCTGGGCGCGGTGCCGTCGTCCGACTTCTTGATTTTGCCAGGCGCGTACGTCGCGGGACGGAAATCGGCCGGAGCCGCCGCCATCACCACCGCGTCGGCGTCGACGGCGGCCGCGAGCGTGGCGTCACGCAACTCGCCGGTGGTGCCGACGCGGACGATGTCCGCTCCGGCCGGGTCGGGTAGCTCGACGTTCGCCGAGATCAGCGTGACCCGGGCACCTCGGGCGACCGCCGCCCGGGCGAACGCGTAGCCCTGCTTGCCGGAGGACCGGTTACCGAGGAAGCGCACCGGGTCCAGCGGTTCACGGGTGCCGCCGGCGGTGACGAGGACATGCCGGCCGGCCAGGTCGGCGGGGGCGTCGACGCCCCGGCGGAGCGCGCGGCGGGCGACCGCGAAGATCTCGGCCGGATCGGGCAACCGGCCCTTGCCGGTGTCGGCACCGGTGAGCCGACCCACCGCCGGTTCGATGACGCGTACGCCCCGGGCCCGCAACGTCGCCACGTTGGCGACGGTCGCCGGGTGCTCCCACATCTCGGTGTGCATGGCCGGCGCCAGCACCACCGGGCAGCGGGCGGTGAGCAGGGTGTTGGTGAGCAGGTCGTCGGCGAGGCCGTGCGCGGCCTTGGCCAGCAGGTCGGCGGTGGCGGGTGCGACCACCACCAGGTCGGCCTGCTGACCGAGGCGGACGTGCGGCACCTCGTGCACGTCGGACCAGACGTCCTCGGAGACCGGTTGACCGGAGAGCGCCGCCCAGGTCGGCGCGCCGACGAACCGCAACGCGGCGGCGGTCGGCACGACCCGGACCTGGTGGCCCGACTCGGTGAACCGGCGTAGCACCTCGCACGCCTTGTAGGCGGCGATGCCGCCACCGACACCGAGGATGATCCGGGCGCTCATCGACGCGCGGAGCCTACGGCTGGTCGGTCGGCTCGGCGGTGAGTAGGCCGGCGTTGATCTCGCGCATCGCGATCGAGAGCGGCTTCTCCTGCGGGGTCGTCTCGACCAGCGGGCCGACGTACTCCAGCAGGCCCTCGCCGAGCTGGCTGTAGTAGGCGTTGACCTGACGCGCGCGCTTGGCCGCGAAGATGACCAGCGCGTACTTCGACGTCGTCTTCTCCAGGAGCTCGTCGATCGGCGGGTTGGTGATGCCTTCGGGGTTGGCGATGGATCCCACGGATTAACCTCTGCGTCTTTCGCACGGACCGCGTGGCACGCGGGGCCGGCGCTCAACCGCGCGGACGCGGCCGGGCCGAAGCCAGGAATGAAGAACCGATCAACCCTACCAGCTCGTCCACCACGCGCTCGGTGCGGTCGTGCGACACGCTGCGGTCGAAGGACGTCAGGACGGCCGTACCCGGACGGCGGCCGGGCGGATGGAGTAGGACGAGTCGCGCGTCGGGTACCACCGCGCGGACCAGCAGCGCCCCGTCGAGGTCGAGCGGCAGCAGGACCGGCGCTCCGGCGGCGAGCCGGTCACGCACCGGCGCCAGCTCCGTGCCACGCCGGTACGCCCCGTAGCGGCTCCATTCCAGCAGTTCGCCGCGGGCCACCCGGCGGTCGAACTCCCGCGGGGCGAGGAAGTGCCGGTGGACGCCCTCCAGCTCGCCCTCCCGGCGGGGCCGGGTGGTGACCGCGAGCGGCGTCCACACAGACGGAGAACGCGCCCGGACCAGCTCGACGACACTCTCCCTACCGGCGCCGGATGGGCCGGCCAGGACAGTGAGCCGAGCCGCCGGGCGCGTCTCGTCATCCAAGCTCACTGCTTGTTTCTACACGCAGCCGTGCTCAGTTGGCGGCGAACTCCCCAAGCAGGGCCTTGCGCTGCTGTTCGCCGAGGCCACGCAGGCGACGGCTGTCGGCGATCTTGAGCTTCTCCATGATCTGGGTGGCTCGGATCTTGCCGATTCCGGGCATCGCCTGCAGCACGGCCGACACCTTCAGCTTGCCGACGACATCGTCGGACTCGGCGCGCGCAAGAACGGCTCCGAGGGTGGTCTTGCCCTGCTTGAGCTGCTCCTTCAGCTCGGCACGGGCTTTGCGGATCTCCGCAGCCTTCTCCAGCGCGGCTGCGCGCTGCTCAGGGGTCAGTGACGGGAGCGGCACCAGTTCTCCTCAGGTCCCTATCGCGACGGGCGGGACGCACCGCCGCATCTGTGAAACGTGGTGTCGCTGTGAACCAAGGGGTTCCCAGCGCGGGGAAAACTAGCGGTCAACGGAGCTTTCGGCAACGTGGGCACGCGATGATCACCGCAAAGTGACCGAGCCGTCAGTCAGTCATGACATCGCCAGGGCCGCCCGGCAGTCCGCCACGGCGCGCTCCGCCGCGGCCCGCAGCGCCTCCGGCCGTGGGCCCGCTCCCAACACCTCCCGGGAGTACGAGGGCAGCACGGAGGTAAGGGCCGAACCGAAGACGACCCGTAGATCGTCGGCCGTGGCGCCCTGTGCGCCGAGCCCGGGTGCGAGCAGCGGACCGTTCACCGCGGAGAGGTCGCAGCCGGTTTCGCCGACCGTCGCACCGACCACCAGGCCGATGCTCCCCAGCGGGGCGGCACCCGCGTTGAGCTGGGAAATCTCGTCGATCACGGTCTGCGCGACGGTGCGCCCGTCGGCACCGCGCGCACGCTGGACCGAGGCGCCCTCGGGGTTGGAGGTGAGCGCCAGGACGAAGACTCCGCCGCCGTGCTCGACGGCCAGCTCGAACATCGGAGCGAGCGAGCCGACCCCCAGGAAGGGGCTCGCGGTCACCGCGTCGACATACATGGGACTGGATGGGTCCAGGTACGCCGAGGCGTACGCGCGGACGGTCGAACCGATGTCGCCGCGCTTGACGTCCAGCAGAACGAGCGATCCGGAATCTCGTAACTGTCGGATAGTTGACTCAAGTACCGCCACCCCTTGAGACCCGAACCGCTCGAAGAAGGCCGACTGGGGCTTGACCACCGCAACCCGGTCACCGAGGGCGTCCACGACGGTCCGGGCGAAGCGTCGCAACCCGTCGACGTCGTCGTCGAGCCCCCACTTCGCCAGCAGTTCCGGATGGGGATCGATGCCTACGCAGAGCGGACCCCGCTCGTCGACCGCCCGGTGCAGCCGCGTGCCGAAACTCTCCATCAGCCAGCTTTTCCTCTCGTCCTCAACCTGTCGCGCTCGTCTACTCAACCTGTGTCCCTGATCCGCGACGATCTACTCAGCCCGCCCTGATAGCTGCCGCGACACCGGTCGCCACCCGTGCCAGATCGGCGTCCGAGGTGACGTACGGCGGCATCGTGTAGACCAGATCCCGGAACGGCCGCAGCCACACGCCCTCGGCCACCGCGGCGGCGGTGGCGGCGGCGACGTCCACCTCGTGGTCCAGCTGCACGACGCCGATCCCGCCGAGCACCCGCACGTCCGTCACGCCCGGTGCGCCGCGCAGCGGCTCCAGCCCGTCATGCAGGCCGCGCTGGAGCCGCGCCACCTCACCGGCCCAGTCACCGGCCCGCAGCAGTCCCAGCGAGGCGTTGGCGACCGCGCAGGCGAGCGGGTTGCCCATGAACGTCGGGCCGTGCGCCAGGACCCCGCCGGTCCGGATGCCCCGCGCCACCTCCGCCGTGCAGAGCGCGGCGGCCAGCGTCAGGTAGCCGCCGGTGAGCGCCTTGCCGACGCACATCACGTCCGGGCTGACCCCGGCGTGCTCGGCGGCGAACATCGTCCCGGTCCGACCGAAGCCGGTGGCGATCTCGTCGAAGATCAGCAGTACCCCGTGCGCCCGGGTCACCTCCCGCAGCACCCGCAGGTAGTGCGGATGGTGGAAACGCATCCCACCGGCCCCCTGGACGACCGGCTCGACGATCACCGCCGCCAGTTCGTGGGCGTGCCGCTCCACCGCCTCCACCAGCGCCGCCTCGTACGCCGGGTCGGGATCGGACGCGAAGCCACCGGGCGGCACCGGCGCGAACACCTGCCGGGGCAGCACGTCGCCCCAGAGGTGGTGCATGCCGCCCTCGGGATCACAGACGCTCATCGGGTGGAACGTGTCGCCGTGGTACCCGCCCCGCCAGGTGCCCAGCCGGCGGCGCTCCGGCCGACCGACGGCCCGCTGGTACTGCAGGCACATCTTCACCGCGACCTCGACGCTGACCGACCCGGAGTCGGCCAGGAACACGTGCGCCAACCCCTCCGGCGCCAACTCGACCAGGGTCCGGGCCAACCGCACGGCCGGTTCGTGGGTCAGCCCGCCGAACATCACGTGGCTCATCCGGCCGAGCTGGTCGGTCACCGCCGCGTCCAGCACCGGATGCCGGTAACCGTGGATCGCCGACCACCAGGACGACATGCCGTCGACGAGCGTGCGGCCGTCGGCCAGCCGCAGCCGTACGCCCTCGGCCTCCGTCACCAGGTACGGCGGCACCGCCGGCGGCAGCGCCGCGTACGGGTGCCAGACGTGCGCCGCGTCGGCGGTGAGGATCTCCTCCGGCGTCATCCGCCCTCCCTCTCCACGCTGCCCATGCCCACTCCCGCCTCCGGTAGCGGGGACTCGCCGTCCGCGCGACCGCCCCGCACTCCCCTGTGGCCCCTTTGCTCTGCTTCAACCCACGCACTGGTTCTCGGCTGAAACCGATGCGTGGGTTGAAGCAGAGCAAAGGCCGCGCGGAGGCACTCCTCCGGCCGACCGGCCGGACCCCACCGATGCGCCCGTCGAAGCAGAGCAAAGGCCACGCGGGAGCACCCCACCGGCCGACCGGCCGTACCCCGCCAGCGCGCGGACGGACTCCGGGGCACGGAGGCACGACGGTGTCCGGGGAGAGGCGGGCCTTCGGGGAGAGGCGATTGCCCCGGGTGAGGCGAGCATGCCGAGGTCGGCATGGTGGGGGCGGCGGCGCCTGGTGTTCGTGGCCGTCCGCTCCGGCGGGAGCGGGGGTGGCGCCGCCGCCTCATCCGGCTCACGACCCGGTCGTGGCCGGAGCCGGGGCAGCCGCCGCCGCGCGGGCGACCGCGCGGGGCAGAGCCGGCCCCCGGTAGATGAAGCCGGTGTAGAGCTGGACCAGACTGGCGCCCGCGTCGAACATCCGGGCGGCGTCGTCGGGGTCCACGATGCCGCCCACTCCGATGATCGGCAGCCGGCCACCGGTCTCGGTGTGCACGAAGGACACCACCTGCCGGGCCCGGTCGGCCAGCGGGCGGCCGGAGAGCCCCCCGGTCTCGGCGGACCGGGCCTCGTCGGCCGGGGCGAGGCCGGTGCGGCCGAGGGTGGTGTTCGTGGCGATCACCCCGGCCGCGCCCCGGGCCAGGCAGACCTCCAGCAGCTCGGCGATGGCCGCGTCGGTCAGGTCCGGCGCGATCTTCACCAGCACCGGCTTCTCCCCCACCAGCGCGGCCAGCAGCGCATCCAGGTGGGCACGGTCCTGCAACGCGCGTAACCCCGGCGTGTTCGGCGAGGAGACGTTGACCGCGAAGTAGTCGCCGTGCCCGCGCAACGCGTGGTACGACGCCCGGTAGTCCTCCACCGCCTCGTCCAGTGGCGTCACCTTCGACTTGCCCAGCGAGATCCCCAGCGGTACGCCGAGCGGACGGGGCAACGCCGCGAGCCGGGCGGCCAGCGCCTCGGCCCCGGCGTTGTTGAACCCCATCCGGTTGATCACGGCCTCGCTGTCCGGCAGCCGGAACAGCCTCGGCCGAGGGTTGCCCGGCTGCGGGTACGCGGTGACCGTGCCGACCTCGACGAAGCCGAAGCCGAGCGCCGGCCAGGCCGGCAGCGCGGCACCGTCCTTGTCCATCCCGGCGGCCAGGCCGACCGGGTTGGGGAACCGCACCCCGAAGACCGTACGGGGGGCGGGCACGGCGTACCGGGCCCGCAGTGCCGCCAGCGCGACCGGCCGCCCGGAGAG
>NZ_SISL01000334.1:0-6494 GCF_004307965.1 Verrucosispora sp. SN26_14.1
CGGGCCAGCGGCTCGCGTTCGCGGGCGGCGGCGATCTCCCCGGCCGGCCGGTAATGCTGCACGTCGCCGCTGTAGTGGCCGACCAGGCGCTCGGTCATGGCCTCCACGATGGACGGGCCGGAGCCCTCGCGGGCGCGGGTGACCGCCTCGGCGACGGCCTCGGCGACCGCGTCCGGGTCGTTGCCGTCGACGACCCGGCCGGGGATCCCGTACCCGGCGGCGCGCTCGGCGAGCTGTCGGATGCGGACCATGTCCTCGATGCGGGACATCTCCGAGTAGACGTTGTTCTCCACCACCAGGACCAGCGGCAGGTCGAGCACGGCGGCGAGGTTGATCGCCTCGTGCACGTTGCCCTGGTTCATCGCGCCGTCACCGATGCTGACCACCGAGACCGCGCCGCTGCCGGTGCGTTGCGCGGTGAGCGCGGCACCGGTGGCGATCGGTACGCCGGCGCCGACGATGGAGTTCTCCCCCATGAACCAGCGTCCGGGGTCGGAGAGGTACGGCGAGGCGGCCCGGCCGCCGTTGACCGCCGAGTCACGACCCATCATCTCGGCGAACAGCCCGGTCATGTCCACGCCCCGGGCCAGCGCCCAGCCGTGCCCCCGGTAGGTCGCGGTCACGTGGTCACCGTCGCGCAGCGCGCGGGCGGCACCGACCGGGATCGCCTCCTGACCGTTGCACAGGTGGATCGAGCCCGGGATCTCGCCGTCGTCCTTGAGGGCGGCCAGCCGCTCCTCGAACCGGCGGATCCGGGCCATCGCCCGGTAGTCGTCCGGCAGACCCATCACACCCCCATAGATGAATTAGAGCCCTATTCCGGCTCGTTCGGATTGGAGCCTAGACCAGGGACATCATGCTATGGAAGAGTGCATGAGCAAGTTTGTGGCCGTTATAGGGCTCTAATTTGGGGGCAGCATGGAGATCACCGCCGTCGAGTCGGTGGTGCGGGGCGACGCGCACTTCGTCGCGGTGCACACCTCGACCGGACTGGTCGGCGTCGGACAGTCCGCCTGCTGGGGGTATCCGGGAGCGGTCCACGCGGTCGTGGAGGCGTTCCGTCCGCACCTGCTCGGCGCCGACCCGAGCCGGATCGAGTACCACTGGCACCACCTGTACCGGATGGGACCGTTCCGGGGATCGGTGCTCACCGCCGCCGTCTCCGCGATCGACCTTGCGCTCTGGGACCTGCTCGGCAAGCGTCTCGGCGTACCCGTCTGGCAGTTGCTCGGCGGTCGGGTCCGCGACCGGATCCGCCTGCACCTGCTGCTGCCCGGCACCGGCGCGCAGGACCTCGCCGCCCAGGCCGCGGCGGCGGTCGCCGACGGGTTCACCGCGGTGAAGTTCGACCCGCTGCCGGCGGACTACGGTGACCTGTCGCTGGCCCGACTGGTCACCGACACCGAGGCCACCACCGCCGCCGTCCGCGACGCGGTCGGATCCGACGTCGACCTGCTCATCGAGCTGCACCGCAAGCTCACCCCGTTGCAGGCCGAGGCGGTCGTCCCGGCGGTCGGTCGGCTGCACCCGCTGATGGTCGAGGACGCGATCCAGATCGACAGCGTCAGCAGCCAGGCTGAGCTGAGCCGCCGCGCGCTCGGGGTGCCGATGGCCAACGGCGAGCGGCTGCACACCATCTGGGAGTTCAAGGAGCTGCTGGCGCAGGGCGGGGCCCAGTACGTCCGGCCCGACCTCGGCCTGGCCGGCGGCATCAGCCACGCCCGTAAGATCGCCGCGCTGGCCGAGTCGTACCACGCGGCGGTGGTCAGCCACAACTGCCTCGGACCGCTGCTCACCATGGCCTCGGTGCACCTGGACACGGCGATCCCGAACTTCGTGACCCAGGAGTACTCCCCGCTCGACGACACCCTCGCCGACGGTCCGGCGCGGGCCTGCGTGCGCCGCGAGGGCGGCTTCCTGCCCATCCCCGAGGAGCCCGGCCTCGGCGTCACCCTGGACCTCACCGACGAGACCCCGCTGGACCTGACCGGCCGTCCGCTCACCCGCATCCCCCACCGCGCCGACGGCTCCATCGCATACGCCGTCTAGACGCATGTAAGGAGGGGTCCCCTGCTATACACGAGGCGTTAGCAGGGGACCCCTCCTTACATCCGACGGCCGGGATGGTGGAAGACGGGATACGCCCACAGCGGCTCGCCGTCGGCGTCGGCGATCTCGGCGAACAGGTGCGACAACGACGCCGTCCAGCGCGCCTGCACCTCGGAGGCGCCGGTGACCCGGCCGGCGTGCGCGAAGCCCCACCGGGTCCGCAGCACACAGATCAGCAGCAGACCGTGCCGGTAGATGTGGTAGTCGTACACGCCCGCCTCGTCGAGCAGGGCGGCCATCTCCGGCCACAGCTCGACGTGCCGGCGCTCGTACTCGGCCTCCGCCCCGGGACGCAGGCGGTACAGGTGGCACACCTGCACTCCCGGCCCACGGGCCGGTCCCGCCCCCGATCCGGTGCCGGGATCGGGGGCGGGACCGGGGTGACCCGCGCCCGGACAGTGAGGAGTATCCGGGTCGGGCCGGTCGGCCGGTGTGCTCACTTGCCGGAGCCGGCGAGCGCACCGGAGACGAGTTGGCGCTGGAACACCAGGTAGATGATGAGCACCGGGAGCAGGGCCACGATCAGGCCGGCGCTGACCAGCGGCACCGACACGTCGTACTGGCCGCTGAGCAGGGAGACGCCGACCATCAGCGTCTTGGAGTCCGAGCCGCCCATGATGACCAGCGGCAGCAACAGGTCGTTCCACATCCAGACGAAGTTGAAGATGGCCAGCGCCGCCAGTGCGGGGGTGGCGATCGGGGCGAGCAGCCGGAACAGGATGGTGAAGTGTCCGGCGCCGTCGACGCGGGCGGCCTCGATCAGCTCGTCGGGCACCTGCTGGAAGTAGCCGGCGAGCTGGTACGTGCCCAGCGGCAGACCGAAGGCCGCGTACGCCAGGATCAGGCCCTGGTACTCCCCGGACATGCCCAGGTCCAGCACGGTCTGGTAGAGCGGGTAGATGATCGCCTGACTGGGGATGGTCAGGGTGATGATGATGAACAGGAAGACCAGCTTGCCGCCCCGGAAACGCAGCTTGGTCACCGTGTACGCGATCAGCATGGCGGCCAGCACCGACAGCACCAGTCCGCCGACCGTGGTGATGATGGAGTTGAACAGCAGTCGGGGCATGTTCATCCGCTTGAACGCCTCGACGTAGTTCTCGAAGGTGATCCCGGCCGGCAGTCCGAGCGGGTCCCGGGCGAACCCGGTCTGCGTCTTGAGCGAGCTGACCACGGTGAACAGCAGCGGGTAGAGCGCCGCCACCGCGACCACCACCAACGCAAAGACCAACAGGTAGCGCCCGATCTGGGCGGAGTGTCGCCGGTTCATCGCGGCTTCCGGGTCCCCTCTTTGAACATGTGCCGCACGCTGAAGATCGACAACACGGCGACGAAGACGAACAGGGCGATGCCGATGGCCGAGCCGTACCCCCGGTCGAGGAACTGGAAGGTGGTGAGGAAGACCAGGTACTCGGGGAGCATGGTGGCGTTGCCGGGGCCGCCCTGGGTCAACGCGTAGATCAGCGGGAACAGCCAGATCAGCACGCCGGAGGCGCAGAGCACGCTCCAGTACGCCACGGTGGGGCGCAGCATCGGCACCACGACGGAGTAGAGGCGCCGCCAGAAGTTGGCCCCGTCGAGGTACGCGGCCTCCAGCACCTCCTCGGGGATGGTGGCGAGCCCGGCCAGGTAGGTCATCACGCCGAGGCCGAAGAAGCTCCACAGGGCCACCGCGACGAGGGAGAAGAGCGCGCTGTTCTGCCCGTTGAGCCACTCGATGGCCAGCGGCTCCAGCCCGACGGCGCGAAGCAGGGCGTTGATCGGTCCGTCCGGGCTGAGGATCTGCCGGAACATGATGCCGACCACGATGGGCGCGATGGTGTACGGGACGAAGTAGACGGCCCGGAAGAACTTCCAGCCCGGTGCCCGCTGGTGGATCAGCACCGCCAGCACGAGTGGCAGCACGATCCAGACCGGCAGGGTGGCCACCACCAGCAGGGCGTTGCGGAAGCTGGCCAGCACCACCGGGTCGTCGAACATCCGGGTGTAGTTGTCCCAGCCGGCGAAGGAGCTGTCGCCGAACCCGCTGGAGGATTCGAAGCTGGTGATGACGCCCCGGATCAGCGGCACCAGTTTGAAGGTGACCGCCAGGGCCATTCCCGGCAGGACCAGAAGGGCGCCGAGCCACCATTCCCGGGCGTGCCGGGGTCGCCGGTTGCGGCGTACCGGCGGGGGTGGGTTCGTCGCGACGGCCGAATCGGCGGCCGACGCGGTGGAGATGCTCATCGGGCTGTCCTCCCCGGAGGCTGGCGGGTGGGGTGGCGCCCGGCCACCCCACCCGGTGCGACTAGTTGCCCTGCTTCTTCGTCGGGCTGCGCTCCAGCGCCTGCTGCATCTGGTCGGCCCACTTGTCGACGGTGAGCTGACCGAGGGTGATCTGCTGCCAGCCTCGGGCCAGTGCGTCGGCCTCCGGGCCGGAGAGCATGACACCGGCGTGCAGGGTCGGCTCGGCCACGAACTCCTGGATCTTCTTGAAGGCCGGCGACGAGGGCAGCAACGCGGGGTCGACGTTCTTGTTGAGCGGCTGACCCTTGGCGTGCTTCACCCAGAGCTCGCCGTTCTCCTTGCCGGCCAGCCAGGTGATGAACTCCAGGCCGGCTTCTTTCTTCTCGCTCCACTGCGTCACGCCGTAGACGGCGCCCTCGATGCCGGAGAACTTCCCGGCCAGCGGCGCGGACTGGTTGATCACCGGCCACCGGGTGACGCCGAGCTTGTCGTCGCCGAGGGCCTTGCCGAACGCCTCCCAGTTCACCGCGTCGGAGATGATGGTGCCGGCGAAGGCGGCGTCACCGCGCTGGAAGATGTCCGCGCCGTCGGGCAGCATCGTGATCGACGGTGCGTTCTTGTTCGTCCAGCCCTTGGTGGTGATCTCGGCGAGCTTCTCCAGGACCTGGACCAGCTTCGGGTCCTTCCAGGACAGCGTGCCGGCGAGCAGGCCGCGGATGTCGTCCTCGGTCAGGTAGTTGCGGGCGATCTCCGGGAAGTCCCAGTACGCCGGGAAGGTGCCGGACAGCCCCAGCGCCAGGCAGGTCTTGCCGGAGTTCTTGATCGCCTCGCAGGCGGTGCCGAACTCGTCCCAGGTGGCCGGCGGGTTCTCCGGGTCCAGCCCGGCGCCGCGCAGCACGTCCTTGTTGAAGTAGAGGACGTTGCCCTGGTAGGAGAAGGGCACGCCGAAGCAGGCCTTGCTGGTGTCGAAGCCCTCGCAGGCGCCGCTGTAGGTGACCAGGTTCTTGTTGATCTCGGCGGCCCGGTCCCCCAGTGGCACGTACGCGCCCCGCCGGTCGAACAGCTCCAGTCCGGCGTTGTTCGCCATCACGTCCGGCCCGGACTGCGAGGTGATGTACGGCCCCTGCACCTCCGGGTACTTGTCGAACGGGACCGACTGCAGGTCCAGCTTGATGTTCTGGTGGCTGGCCTCGAAGGTGGTCTTCACCTGCTGCCAGTACTCGGAGCCGCCCGGCTCCCAGGTGAGCACCTTCAGGGTGACCGGGCCGTCGGCGGCGTCGCCACCGCCCCCGCATCCGGCCAGCATCGCGGCGGTGGCCACACCGGCGGCGAGAACGCCGGTCAATCTACGTCGAAACATCGGCGCAAGCTCCTGTCAGGAGAGGGGTTCGAGGGAGGAGATCCGACGGGGTTCGCCACCGGCGGCGGCGCTGTCGGCCATGGCCGTGGCGACCTGCACCACGTGCAGTCCGTCGGCGAGCGGGACGACCGCCGACGACTCGGTGCCGGTCACCTGACCGACGAAGTGGCGTAGTTCGGCGGCGAGCGCGCCGCCGCCGTCGGCCGGCGAGAGCAGCCAGTCCGGCGCCTCGGTCCGCTCGGCCTGGACGAGCAGCGTGGGGTGGCCGAGGTCGACGTGGGCGACCCCGTCGGTGCCGTACACCTCGACCAGGTCCGAGGTGTGGTTGGGCGTGGTGTCAGGTAGGAGATAGCTGTTGCGGATCGACGACACGACGTCGTTGGCGTGCCGAAGCTCCGCCCACACCAGGACCGGCGAGGCCGGTCCCGGTCGGGTCCGGGCGGTCGCGCGGACCTCGACCACGGGCGACTGGGCGTACCAGATGGCCAGGTCGACGTCGTGCACGGCGGTGAGCAGGGCCGGGTGCTCGTCGGGGAAGAGCCGGCTGAGTGCGCGCGGCCGGTCCCGACGGGAGGAGACGGCCAGCACCTGGCCGAGCCGGCCGGCGCGGACCGCGTCGTACAGCGCCCGGTGCGGGGCGCTGTGGCGCAGGATGTGTCCGGGCTGGCAGAGGACCCGGTGGGTGCGGGCCGCCGCGACGATCGCGGCGGCGTCGGCGACCGTCGCCGCGAGGGGCTTCTCGACCAGGACCGGCACCCCGCCGGCGAGCAGCGCGACCGCGACCTGTCTCATATACACA
>NZ_SISL01000335.1:0-6491 GCF_004307965.1 Verrucosispora sp. SN26_14.1
GGCAGGGCGCGCTCTTCGACGCCGTGGCCGGGCCGCCGGGTCCGGGCATCACGGCGTTGACCGGGGTGTACGCCGATCAACTCGACCGGATCGCGGCGACCGGGGCACCGGGGCGGTTCCGGCTGTTGGTGGCGGCCGAGTCGGCCGGTGCGCTGATCGGGCCCGAGATGGGTGCGGCTGGCCTGCCCTGGCGCGCTGACGTGCACGACGCGATCCTGACCGAGCTGCTCGGGGAGCCGTCACCGGTGGGCGGGCCGCCCCGCCGACTGGCCGAGTTGGCGACGCGGATCGCCGAGGCGTTCGGCGTACGGCAGGTGCACGCGGACAGCCCGGCGGAACTGCTGCGGGCGTTCGCGCGGGCCGGGGTGGAGCTGCCGAACACGCGGGCCTGGGTGCTGCGGGGAGTGGACCATCCGGCGGTGCCGCTGGTGCTGGAGTACAAGGAGCTCTATCGGATCTGGACGGCGCACGGGCGGGCCTGGCGGGACGCGTGGGTCCGCGAGGGGCGGTTCCAGCCGGAGTACGTTCCCGGTGGAGTGGTGTCGGGCCGGTGGGCGACCCGTGGTGGTGGCGCGTTGCAGATCCCGAAGGTGATCCGTCGTGCGGTGGTGGCCGACCCGGGGTGGCGGTTCGTGGTGGCCGACGCGGGGCAGTTGGAGCCTCGGGTGCTGGCGGCGGTCTCCGGCGACACCCGGCTGGCGGCGGCGGGTGCCACCGGTGACCTGTACGCCGCGCTGGCCCGGGACGCGTTCGGTGGTGACCGGGGTCGGGCCAAGCTCGCCCTGCTGGGGGCGATGTACGGGCAGACCGGTGGTGCGGCGGTGCCGGCCCTGGCGGTGCTGCGGCGCAACTACCCGACCGCGTTCGGTCATGTCGAGGCGGCGGCCCGCACCGGTGAGGCGGGCGGGCTGGTGCGGTCGTGGTTGGGGCGTACCTGTCCGCCGGGGACGACCGGGTTCGGCGCGGGTGACGACGGGCCGTCCGACCCGGATGCGGCCGGTGACCCGCAGTCGCCCCGGGCCCGCGCGGCCCGGTCCCGTGGGAGGTTCACCCGCAACTTCGTCATCCAGGCCACCGCCGCCGAGTGGGCCTCGACGCTGCTCGCGGTGCTGCGGGGCGAGTTGGCCGGCACCGAGGCCGAGTTGGTCTTCTTCCAGCACGACGAGGTGATCGTGCACTGCCCGGCCGCGCAGGCCGAGCGGGTCGCCGAAGCGGTCGACCGGGCCGGGCGGCGGGCCACCGCGCTGTTGTTCGGCGAGACCGCGGTGCGGTTCCCGTTGGACCTGTCGGTGGTGGAGTGTTACGCCGACGCGGCGTGAGCGGCGCGCGGCGGGCCGGGGTGAGGCCGTCGACGTCCGGTCGGCGTCGATGGTGGGCGTGACGCGTGGACGGGGCGGCTTCCCGGGCTCGCCGTGCTCGTCGGCGCGGGTCGCGTCGCGCAGAGTTCACCCTGATTTCGGCTGCCGGGCATTGTGCAAATGAGCCGGTTGACCGTGTCTGACCTGCGGTTTCTTCCACGCGTTCGGTGTGCCACCCTGGTGCCTCCAACTTGACCACTCCGGTCGGGGAGGTGGCGATGCCGGGGAGGCGGAATGGCCAGACGCGTCTATGTGCACATCGGTGCCCCGAAGACGGGCAGCACCTTCGTGCAGAACGTGCTCTGGAGCAACCAGAACGTGTTGCGCAAGGCCGGGATCCTGCTGCCGGGCAGCGCGGTGGCGCACGACCAGGCGATGGCGGATCTGCGTGCGGCGCACTGGCGTGACGCCGGGGTGTACTGGACGTGGGACCGGCTGGCCGAGAAGGCGCGCCGGTGGTCCGGCGACGTGATCATCAGCAACGAGGGGCTGGGTGCGGCGACCAGTGCGCAGGCGGCCCGGGCGATCGAGAGCCTGCAACCCGCCGAGGTGCACGTGATCGCGGCCGGGCGGGACCTGTGGCGGACCTTCCCGTCGACCTGGCAGCAGAGCATCCGGGCGCGCAGCACCTGGCGCTTCGACGGTTTCCTGCGGGCCGTCGAGGCGGGCCGCTTCGACACCTTCTGGGACAACTACACCGCGCCCCGGATGCTGCGCCGCTGGGGGGACCTGGTGCCGGCAGCGCAGCGGCACCTGGTGGTCGTGCCGCCGCCCGGTGCCCCGCGAGACCTGCTCTGGCACCGTTTCGCCGGGGTGCTGGGCATCCCGGACGGCCTGTGCGAGCTGACCGCACCGACCTCGAATCCCTCCCTGGGTGCTGCGGAGAGCGAGTTGCTGCGCCGGGTCAACCAGGCGCTGGGGGACAGACATCCGCTGCGGACGCCGTACCAGAAGGTGGTGCAGCGGCACCTGGTCGACGCGGTGCTCAAGGAGCGCGCCAACGACCTGCGGTTCGGTGTCGGCCTGGACCGGGCTGCGTGGGTGTGCGACCTCGCCGAGCAGCAGATCGCGGAGATCCGGGACTATCCGTGCACGGTGGTCGGTGATCTGGACGAGTTGCGGCCCACCGAGATGGAGCGGACGGTCAGTCCCGACGAGTTGGACGACGGGCAGTTGCTCGACGTGGCGATCGAGACGATCGTCGCGATGCTCGGGCATGCCGATTCTCTCGGTCGGCGGGCCGAGGGCCAGGCCGACGAGATGCTGTCGCGCCTGAAGGCGCGAGCCGCTGGTGGCGTCAAGCGCCGTCTTCGGCTGGCCGGTCGACGGTCCTAGGTCAGACCGCGCAGGTCAGGCACGGGTTCAGCCCGGTGCCGGGATGCCTGTCCCGGACACAGGGATGCCTGTCCCTGTCCCTCGGGACGCTGGGCGGGGGACGGTCAGCGGCGGGACGTAGGCGTGTGGCCTGCCCCGTGAGGGAGCTGTGGTGCGTACAGGAATGAGATCTGGGATCAGAACGCGACCCGGCGTAGGCCGGTGGTGGCGTGGCTGGGCCGCCGTCCTGGCCGGGGTGATGGTGGCGACCGGCGCGCAGGTGCCGGCCCAGGCCGACGACTCGGTGGAGTTCGACGACGCGGCGGCACACGCTGCGCTCTTCAGCGCGGCGGTACAGCTGACCGGCCCGGACACGGCGGGCGTCAAGAACGCGGTGCTCACCGCCGAGCTGCTGGACTGGCGGCGGGTCAACCCCTCCGCCAGTAGCGAGCAGATCGCGGCGCACGTGGCGCTCACCCGGAACCGGGCCGACAAGGCGGTGTCAGACGGCGACGGCGACTCGAAGTCCCGCTTCGCCCTGATGTCGGCGGTGGCAGCGGGGATCGGAGTCAAGGACAAGGACGAGCAGGGCGGCGACGCGCCGGTGCTCAACGGGCCGCATCTGCGCGAGATCCTGACCAGCACGGTCGGTGTCCAGGGCGCCAATGTGGTCAAGGACGCGCTGAACCTGGTGCGGGGCGGATTCCAGGATGCGGCGTGGAACGCGCACATCCGAGGGGCCACCGACGCCACCTTCGCCGCCCTGCGACGGACGGCCACCACCGACGCGGCGCTGGCGACCGGGTGGGACGCGGCGTTCGCGGCCCGGACCGGAACCAGCGTGCGGGCCAGTGAGGCCGCCCTGCTCGCCATCCAGATCCACCCGCCGCAGCCGAGCAACCCCGGCACGATCGGTCACTACGTGCCGCTGGCCCAGATCAAGGCGGCCCGCGGTGACAAGGACAACTACCGGTCGTTCGTGCAGCAGCAGGCCACCCGGGTGCTCCAGGTGCTGGACCAGAATGCGAACACCCGGACCACGGAGGTGATCCACTACTCGACGACCTACCTCATCCACGGCAACAGCCCAGACGAGGCTACCCGCAACGCCGAGAAGCAGAAGACCGACAGCAACAAGATCCTGTTCGAGGGGCTTGGCAAGTCGGTCAGCATCCTCTCCACCCTGATGGGCTTCACCGACGAGAAGTTCGGCGGTCAGCTGAAGATCGTCGGCGATGCGATGGTCACCTCGGTCAGTGCGATCAACACGTACATGACTACGGTGCTCAATGCGGGACTGGGCACGGCCGCGAGTGTGATGGGTACCGCGGTGATGACCGGGAACCTGCTCGGTGCGGGAATGAGCCTGGTGAAGCTCTTCACCGGGGTGGACGACGATCCCCACGCCATGATCCTGGCGGAGATCCAGAAGCTCCATCTCCGGATCGACCAACTGGCAAAGGGGATGGACCAGCGCTTCGACCGGATCGAGACGGCGCTCAACGTCATGTACGGCGACCTCGTCGGTCTGCTCGGAGACCTGTCGAAGTCGGTCGCGGAGGTCAGGGCCAAGATCGGCGAGATCGCGACCCAGTTGCAGACGATCGAGCGCAAGATGGACTCGATGGCGCTGGCGATCCACGTTGCACTCGAGGGAATCGCGAAGAGTGACCTGAACAAGGTGATCAACACCTACGTGCACTACGAGGCCATCACCGGCCGACCGATGGCAAGTTACTCCGACTACCACGAGAAAGCGGAGGCGCCCACCTTCGACTTCGCCACGTCGACGGCAATGAGCCCGGGCACCTTCACGGTGCCCGAGGGAACCAGCCTGGACGACCCGGTCACCGTACTCAACACGAACCTGCCCGAGGCGTCCATCAACTACCTGACCACGTGGGCGGCCAAGGAGTTCCATCTGCCCTATTCCAACCCGCGGGTGGCCAATCCGGCGGCCTGGGGCACCGCGGCTCGCACCTACAACATCCTGCAGTTGCAGAACCCGGAGTTCGCGGGCCAGATCCTCGCCTATCGGGCGGCGGAGATCGCGACCACCGGTGACGAGATCAACAAGCAGGTCCGCCAGTTCAGTGCCCCGGGCGAGGGCGGCGGTACCAACAAGCTGTTCACCGAACTGGTCGGCAACTATCGCACCGCCATGGAGGGCTGGGCCAAGCAGGCCGACGGCATCCGGGGAGCGGTGATGTGGAACGGCGTCGGCGTCCCGATGCCCGAGTACGACCTGTGGGGCAAACCAGACCAGGCGATCGAGGCCAAGATTCCGGAGGCCTCCACGATGCCCGCCTGCTCCGGCTACCTCGGCAACCGTGCCATACCGGCCACCCTGCGGCGCTCCACCCTGCCCAATCCCTTCCACCTGGCCGACCACGGGCTGCCGACCGACAAGCGGCCGCAGTTCGCGACCTGTTTCGAGGCGCAGTTCGTCAACGTCGTGGAGAACCAGACGCCACGGCTGCAGACCAGCAGCGGCGACCTGCAGATCACCGTCCGGTCGCGGGTCCGCTGGCACGGCGGTGAGTGGCAGGACGCCCAGACGGCGACCCAGGTCTTCCCGGTGGGGGTCTTCTGCTCCATGCGGGTGGTGAACAACGAGCCGAGCGGCTACTGCCACGACGAGAAGTACTTCCTCGACGAACGCTGGAACGCCAGCTACCGGACGGCCTTCGAGTCGGCGCCGGTCCCGCCGATCGGCGCGGTGGCCCAGACCGCGTACAACAAGGCCGCCGCCATGCTGGCCGGCCGGCAGAAGTACTTCTACACCGTGATGGTGAACGGAAGTGGGGTGAACCGGCCCGTCGAATTCAAGTGGGACAACGCCCGGCTGCTGTGGGAGAGGGGCCAGGAGGTGACCACCGCGATCCGGCTGCTCCAGGCGTACTCGGAGTTGGGCTGGGCTTCCGCGCTGGAGCGCGACGACGCCCTGAATGCGCTTCTGTTCGGCGAACACGGCCTGCCCGGCGACTGGGCTGCGCCGCGCACCGACGTCGACCAGTCGCACAACCTGCACTTCGGCAAGACCTTCCAGCTTGCCCTGGCGAACTACGCCGGCTGCGTCCAGGAAGGCTGGGATCCCTGCGCCAACGACAAGTTCGACTTCCGACCGCAGCACGAAATGGTGCGCTACGGCGTGGACTGTGAGCAGGTCGAGGTGGAGGGCAAACCTCGGGATCCGATCAGCGCCTGCATCGTCAGCGCTGCCAGCTTGCGCTCCGAGCAGCTCAGCGGCCGGTACGACCACTGGTCGGCCCGGATCGAGGCGGGCAGCCACGTCGAAGGGCTGCCGAAGGTGAAGGCGCTCGTCGACTCGACCCGCGCCACCAACACCAACGTGCACTGACAACCTCAGATCACCAGGTCACCGGCCGCATCGCCCCGACTGTCCGGTACGGACGCTCGGGTGTCGGGTGCGGCCGGCGACCTCCGGGTAACCCGGACGGCGTCGGTCCCGGTCCCGGCGGCTCTGGCAGCCGCCGGGACCGGGACCGGCCTCTCGTGTTTGTCGTCAGGCTCCTGCGGCCGACTTGAGGTCGGCGGCCCGGTCCGTGTTCTCCCACGTCAGATCCGGCAACTCCCGACCGAAATGCCCATACGCCGCCGTCTGCCCATAGATCGGCCGCAACAGGTGCAGATCCCGAATGATCGCCGCCGGACGCAGATCGAACACCTCCGACACCGCCCGCTCGATCGACGCCACCGACACCGTCTCCGTACCGAACGTCTCCACGAACAAACTCACCGGATGCGCCTTACCGATCGCATACGCCACCTGCACCTCACACCGCTCCGCCAACCCCG
>NZ_SISL01000336.1:0-6429 GCF_004307965.1 Verrucosispora sp. SN26_14.1
GACGTTGTCCCGGTCCAGCGCGGTGTTGTGGATCTCGACGTTGACCAGCGGGTTGATCTCGCGGACGCCCGCCGCGCGGCACCCGGGCGGTGGCGCACCGCTGCCCGTGCGGCCTGCCCGACGTGGTGGAGACGACACCCCGACTGGCCGACGGCACTCCCTTCCCGACGCTGTACTACCTCACCTGCCCCCGCGCGACCGCAGCGTGCAGCCGGTTGGAGTCGGCCGGGTTGATGCGGGAGATGGCCGACCGGCTGGCCGACGATCCGGAGCTGGCCGACCGCTACCGGGCCGCGCACGAGGACTACCTCGCCCGGCGGGAGTCGATCGGCCAGGTCCCCGAGATCGCCGGCATCTCGGCCGGCGGGATGCCCGGCCGGGTGAAGTGCCTGCACGTCCATCTCGGTCACGCGCTCGGCGCCGGGTCCGGCGTGAACCCGTTCGGTGACGAGACGCTGGACCTGGTCGAGCCCTGGTGGGCGGCCGGCCGGTGCGTCGACGTGCCGGACGCCGAGTGAGCGGCGCGCCCGCGCCGGACGGGTCCGACGACATCCTGGTCCGGCCCGCCCGCACCGCCGACGTACGCGCCATCCGCCGGCTGGTGGACACCTACACCGACGACCGGCGGCTGCTCAGCAAGGCCACCGTCACGCTCTACGAACACGTGCAGGAGTTCCGGGTCGCCAGCCGGGTCGCCGACGGCGCGGTGGTGGGCTGCGGCGCGCTGCACGTGATGTGGGAGGACCTGGCCGAGATCCGGACGGTGGCGGTCGACCCGACCTGTCGGGGCCGCCGGATCGGGCACCGGATCGTGGCCGAGCTGATCGAGGCGGCGCGGGACCTGGGCATCGCCCGGATCTTCGTCCTCACCTTCGAGACCCGGTTCTTCGGCTCGTTCGGCTTCACCGAGATCGACGGCGCCCCAGTGCCGAACCAGGTCTACGAGCAGTTGCTGCGCTCGTACGACGAGGGGGTCGCCGAGTTCCTCGACCTGGAACGGGTCAAGCCGAACACGCTGGGCAACACCCGGATGCTGCTGCGCCTCTGAGGCCGGGTGCCCGGTCGGCACGCCACTGTAGGGTGACCGTCGTGACGACGCGTGTGGCCGCCATCGACTGTGGCACCAACTCGATCCGGTTGCTGGTCGCCGACCTGCCTGACCCGTCGGACGGGTCGTCCGCGCCGCTGCGCGACGTGTCCCGGCGGATGGAGATCGTCCGGCTGGGTCAGGGTGTCGACGCCATCGGCCGGCTCGCCCCCGAGGCGATCGAGCGGACCCGGGTCGCGCTCGCCGACTACGCCGCCGAGATCGAGAAGCTCGGTGTGGAGCGGGTGCGGATGTGCGCCACCTCGGCCAGTCGGGACGCGGAGAACGCCGCCGAGTTCCGGGACATGGTGCAGCAGACGCTGGGCGTGGCGCCGGAGGTGGTCAGCGGCGACGAGGAGGCCCGGCTCTCCTTCACCGGCGCGGTACGCGGCCTGCCCTCCGACGCCCGGTCGCCGTTCCTCGTGGTGGACATCGGCGGCGGCTCCACCGAGTTCGTGGTGGGCAGCCGGGAGGGCGGCGTCGACGCGGCGATCTCGATGGACATCGGCTGCGTCCGGATGACCGAGCGGCACCTGCACGGTGACCCGCCCGGGCTGGACGAGATCGCCGCCGCGCAGGCCGACATCGCGGTGGCGGTCGACCGCGCGCTGACGGTGGTGCCGGGACGTGGGGCGGCCACGCTGGTCGGGCTCGCCGGGTCGGTCACCACCGTGGTCGCGATCGCCCAGGGCCTCACCGGGTACGACCCGACCCGCATCCACCACGCCCGGGTGTCCTACGACCGGGTGGCGCAGGTGACCGCCGAGCTGCTGGCGGCGGATCGGGAGCAGCGGTTGGCGATCCCGGTGATGCATCCGGGCCGGGCCGACGTGATCGGTGCGGGCGCGCTCGTCCTCCGAGTGATCATGGAACGGGCCGGCATGGACTCGGTCGTCGCCTCCGAGCACGACATCCTCGACGGCATCGCGTGGAGCCTGGCGCAGCCCACGACCTGAGGCACGCGAACGGGAGGTGAACACCACTGCTCCCGCATCTTCCTAGCGACGGTCACCGCGTGGCAGGCTACCGACACGTACGACCACTGGGCGACCAGCCAGCGTTGACTGACCGCTAGGAGGATGGGCCGATGGGCGAGATGGTTACTTATCGTGGCGACGGAGGTACCGGCGAGGGGTACCTCGCGGTGCCCGCCAGTGGCACGGCCAGCCCTGCGGTCATCGTCATCCAGGACTGGTGGGGCCTGGTGCCGCAGATCCGGTCGGTGGTGGACCGCTTCGCCGAGGCGGGTTTCGTCGCGCTGGCGCCGGACTTCCGGCACGGCGAGCCGGCGGGCAAGCCGAGCGAGCCCCGACGGCTGTTGAACGGCCCGCAGATGGACGAGGCGGCACGCGAGATCGCGGTGGCCGCCGAGTACCTCGCCGGGCGTTCCGAGGTGACCGGGAAGGTCGGCTGCGCGGGTTTCTGCGCCGGGGCGAGCCTTGCGCTCTGGGCGGCCAGCCACTCCGAGCGGATCGTCGCCGCCGCCGCGTTCTATCCCCGGCTGCCCTGGGAGGGCATGCGTCCGGAGTGGACCGACTACGCCGGCAAGGACGCCCTCGTGCACTGCTCCGAGGCGGACGGCACCTCCACCGACCCGGGGGTCCAGACGGTACGCCGGGCGATCGAGAACGCCGGTGGCACCTGCCAGTTGCACGACTACCCGGGCACCGCGCACGCCTTCTTCAACGAGGACCGGCCGGAGAAGTTCGACCTGCGTGCCGCCACCAGCGCCTGGGCCCGCACCCTCGAACTGTTCCGGGCCAAGCTTGGCTGAGTCGCGTACCCCGGCGGACGTGGTCGCCCGCGCCGCGCGGGCGACCGATCTCGCCGACCTCGACGCGGCCGTCGCCGACTGCTTCGCCTGCCCCCGGCTGGTCGACTGGCGGGAGGAGGTGGCGCGGACCAGACGTGCCGCCTTCCGCGACCAGGAGTACTGGGGTCGACCGGTGCCCGGTTTCGGCGCCCCCGAGGCCCGGATCGCCGTGCTCGGGCTCGCGCCGGCGGCGCACGGCGGCAACCGCACCGGCCGGGTCTTCACCGGCGACCGCTCCGGCGACGTGCTCTTCGCCGCGCTGCACCGCGCCGGCCTGGCCAACCAGCCGACCAGCGTGTCCGCCGACGACGGACTGACCCTGCGGGACACCCGGATCTTCGCGGCGGTGCGGTGCGCCCCGCCGGAGAACAAGCCGCTCCCGGCCGAGCGGGACACCTGCGCGCCCTGGTCGTACCGGGAGGTCGACCTGATCCGGCCGACGCTGCGGGTGGTGGTCGCGTTGGGTGCCTTCGCCTGGGCCGCGTGGTGGCCGATGTTGCGCCACGTGTACGGCGTCCGTCCGCCCAGCCCGCGACCGTCGTTCGGCCATGGGGCACACTGGTCCGGCACGGCCGTACCGGAACTGCTCGGTTGCTACCACGTCAGCCAGCAGAACACCTTCACCGGACGGCTGACACCAGGAATGCTTGACGATGTGTTCGCCCGGGCGAGACAACTGGCCGGGCTGGACTGACGCTGCGGGGTGGTGGAGATGGCGGACGTGACGCAGACGAGCCCGCCGTACGCCCTGGTGGAGCGAAGGTAGGTCGGAGTGGACCTGCTGCGCAAGTGGTGGCCCGTCACCGCGGTGATCGGCCTGCTCGCCCTCGTCACGCTGGCCGCCGCGCACTCGTCGATCGGCGCGAGCCGCGTCCCGCCGGCCGTGCAGGACGCCCCGTTCGTCCTGGAGTACCCGACCGACGACCCACGCCCCTCGATCCCGGCCGAGCCGCGCGAGGTCGCCGAGCAGACCCGGACCGAGATCCCGCCCTGGCTCGGCACGGTGGCGTTGGCGCTGCTCGGCGTCGTCCTGCTCGTGGTGATCGGCTATCTCGCCTGGACGGTGATCCGTGGCATGGCGCGCCGGGTCACCCGGCGACTGCCCGCCCGTCCGGCTCGCCGCAGCGCCGCAGGCACCGCCCGCGAGGTGGTCGCCGCAGTCGACGCCGGCCTGGTCGACCTGGACGACCGCGCCACCGACCCGAGGACCGCGGTGATCGCCTGTTGGGTCCGCCTCGAAGAGGCCGCCGCCGGTGTCGGGGTGCCCCGGCTGGCCGGCGACACCCCGACCGACCTGGTCACCCGGCTGCTGCGCGGCGACTCCGCGAACGGGGTGCCGGCTATCGTCAGCGCCGACGTGCTGGCCGAGTTGGCACACGTCTACCGCGAGGCGCGGTACGCGACCCGCCCGGTCGACGAGCGCACCCGCGACCAGGCCCGCGCCGCCCTGCGCCGGTTGCGCGGCGAACTCGCGGCCACCGTCGAGCGGGACGTGACGGCATGAGTGAGCGGAGCGAGCGAATCGTCAGGCGCAGTGTGGTGGTGCCTCATGTCGGCGCGCAGCGAAGCGGAGCGCCGGCATGAGCAAGACCAGTATCGACGACCTGCTCAGTTTCGAGGAGGAACGGCCGGTCCAGCAGGAGGCGCCCCGGGGTGGGCGGCTGCGGAGCGTCGTCGGGTTCCTCGCCGTCACCGCCGCCGCGACCGTGGTCCTGATCGCCGGGCTACGGGCGGTCGGGTTGCGGGTGTCCCTGGTGGTGCTGGTCGCCGGAGTCGTCACCGTGTTCGCGGTACGCCGTATCGTCGCCACGCTCGCCCCGCCGTCGCGCTCCGGACAGACGGGGGCGCGACCGCAGCAGCACGGGGAGGAGGACGGGATGTACAACTGGGACGCCCGGGACGCGTTGCGGACCGCGATCAACGGTTGGGAGATTCCGCTGGAGTGGTCCAAGGGCCAGCCGGAACGCTTCTCCCACATGATCCTGCCCCGCCTCGCCGAGCTGGCCGACGAGCGGCTCCGGCTCAAGCACGGCATGACCCGCGAGTCGGATCCGGGCCGGGCCCGGGCCCTGCTGGGTGAGCGACTGTCGACGTTCCTGGACACCCCGCCCCGCCGTACCCCTTCGCCGCGCGATCTCGCGGCGATCGTCGCCGAACTGGAGAAGATCTGATGAACGACGCCGGCCAGACGATGCCCCCTGCCGAGGTCGGCCGCCTCGCCCGGGCGGTGCTGGACGCGGTGGGCCAGGTCGTCGTCGGCAAGCGGGATTCGCTGGAACTGGTCCTCGCCGGCATCCTCGCCGGTGGACACGTGCTGCTGGAGGATCTGCCCGGCCTGGGCAAGACGCTCACCGCGCGGTCCTTCGCCCAGGCGCTCGGGCTGGACTTCCGTCGTCTCCAGTTCACCCCGGACCTGCTGCCCGCCGACGTCACCGGCTCGTTCCTCTACGACCAGCGCAGCGGCGACTTCACCTTCCGGGCCGGCCCGGTCTTCACCAACCTGCTGCTGGCCGACGAGATCAACCGGACCCCGCCGAAGACCCAGTCCGCCCTGCTGGAGGCGATGCAGGAGAAGCAGGTCTCGGTGGAGGGGGTCACCTACCGTCTGGACGAGCCCTTCCACGTGCTCGCCACCGCCAACCCGATCGAGTACGAGGGCACCTACCCGCTGCCGGAGGCGCAGCTGGACCGTTTCCTGCTGCGCGTGTCGTTCGGGTATCCCGATCACGAGGAGGAGTGGGAGGTGCTGCGTCGGCGGATGGCCCGCCGCCGCGAGGAGGCCGAGATCAAACCGGTCGTGGACGCCGCCACCCTGCGCTCCATGCAGGCGGCGTTGGAGGACGTGGTGGTGGAGGACTCGGTCGGCCGGTACATCGTGTCGCTGACGGCGGCCACCCGGGAGCACCCGTCGGTGCTGGTCGGTGCCTCGCCGCGTGGTTCGTTGGCACTGCTGCTGCTGGCCCGGGTACGGGCCGTGCTCTCCGGCCGGGACTACGTGGTGCCGGAGGACGTCAAGGACGTCGCGGCACCGGCGCTCTCGCACCGGATCACGTTGCGGCCGGAGATGTGGCTGCGGCGGGTCGACCCGTCCTTCGTGGTCGGCGAGGTCCTGGACGCCACCCCCGCCCCGGCCAGTGGTGCGCTGCCCAGTTACGCCGCCGGTGGACCGGGACACTGACCCGTCGTGACCGCTCCGGACCGACCGGCCCCGCCCAGCTGGACGCCCACCGCGGCGCTCGGCCGAGCGGTGCTGCTCACCGGCCTGCTGCTGGCCGCCGCAGTGCTGTTGGGCCGGGTCGACCTGGTCGTGCTGGCTGTGCCGTTCGCGCTCGGCACCGCGTACGCGTTGCGCCGCCGACCGACCGAGCTGCCGCAGGTGTGGATCAGTGCCGACGAGGCGCACCTGGTGGAGGGCGGTGAGGTGAGCGGCACGGTCAGCGTCGGTAACCCGGGCACCGTGCCGTACGACGTGGCGGTGCTGCGTACCCGGGTCTCGCCGTGGTTGCGGGCTGTCTCTTTATACACATCT